>JAQBQI010000682.1 GCA_028287085.1 Myxococcaceae bacterium | reverse complement strand
CCGGCGTGCGCGATTCCGGCCCCGCCGACACCGGCGTCCGCGACGCTGGCCCCGCCGACACGGGCGTCCGCGACGCCGGCACCGCCGACACCGGCGTGCGCGATTCCGGCACCCCCGCGGTGACCCCGACCCCGACCCCGACCCCGACCCCGACCCCGACCCCGACCCCGACCCCGACCCCGACCCCGACCCCGGCGCCCACCACGACGTCCACCACGACGCCCTCGACCGGGCTGCTCGCCTTCCCGGGCGCCGAGGGCTTCGGCGCCGCCGCCACCGGCGGCCGCGGCGGCCGCGTGATCTACGTGACCAACCTCAACGCCTCGGGCCCCGGGTCGTTCCAGTACGCGCTCGAGCAGACCGGCCCCCGGTACATCCTCTTCAAGGTCAGCGGCGTGATCAACAGCGACGCCTGGATCAAGGCCGGCGACGTCACCATCGCCGGGCAGACCTCGCCGGGCGGCATCACGGTGCGCGGCATCCACACGACCGAGGCGAACTACTGCGACCAGAACTGCGGGCCCAACGCGCGCGGCCTGAGCAACTTCATCGTGCGCCACCTGCGCAGCCGCCCCGCCGGCGGCGACTTCCCCGACGGCCTGCGCCTGCGCTACGCCCGCAACGGCATCGTCGACCACCTCTCGATGGGCAACGCCCTCGATGAGGAGGTCGAGATCTCCTACACGAACAACGTCACCATCCAGGACAGCGTGATGGCCGAGACCATCGGCGACCACGCCCAGTACGGCGGGATGCTGATCAACTACACCAACCCCGCGGCGGGCTACGCGCTCGACAACCTCAGCATCGTCCGCAACGTCTGGAACCGCATCCAGGGCCGCTACCCCGAGTTCTCGCGCGAGAGCGCGGGCGCCGCGGCGGGCACCACGATGCACGTCGAGCTGACCAACAACCTCATCTGGGACCAGCGCTTCTACATCGACGTCAACCCCACGGACGTCTCCGGGGCCGAGTCGGGCGCGGCCATCCACTACCAGGTCAACTGGGTGGGCAACTCCTCCTTCGCGCCGGCCTCCAACCACTTCGGCACGATGTTCATGCGCCCCACGGCCACGGGCACGACGGCGTACTTCAACGACAACCGCTCCAACCTCTGGACCGCCCGCGCCGACTGGGACCTGAACTACTGCTGCGGCGACTACAACGGCGGCGCCAACGCGCGCCCCGCCTGGGCCCGCACCACCCGCCACCCCTTCCCCGCGGTGGCGGTGCTCCCCGCCGCGAACGTGCGCGCCAACGCCGTCGCCAACGCCGGCGCCTTCCCGCGCGACCCGATGGACCGCCGCCTCATGGCCAACGTGAGCGCGGGCACCTTCGCCACCGCCGCCAGCAACGTGAACCCCGCCAACGACGCCCTCGCGCTGAACTTCGCGGGCGCCGGTCCGGCCGCCCCGGTCGACACCGACAGCGACGGGATGCCCGACGCCTGGGAGAGCGCGCACGGCACCAACCCCGCCGTCGCCGACCACAACGGCACCACCGTCTCGGTCTCCATGACGGGCGTCGCCGGGTACACCAACCTCGAGTGCTACCTCAACGAGCTCGCCGCCCTCCGCGTCCGCAACAACGCCTGATCCGCCCGCCCGGCAAGGCGCAGTCGCTCCCTTCCCTCCCTTCCCTCCCTTCCCTCCTCCTCCCCTCCCTCGCACCCGGCGTCTTCTGGCGCCGGAAGGGCGACCGCAGGTCGCCCGTACATCGGCAAGCCGTGGACATCACGAGCTGACGATGTACGGGCGACCTGCGGTCGCCCTTCCGGTGGTGGTGATTGTGCTGGATGGAGAGCGCAGGGGCCGCCGCCCCGATCGCGGTGATCGGGCGTCGGGATCAGCCGCCGTCGACCGACGCGTCGGTGCTGGCGTCAGGGCGGTCGGCCGGAACCGTCGCGTCGGTGGTGCCCGCGTCGCCGCTCGGGACGGTGGGCCACGCGGGGTCGGGGCAGTCGGCGTTGGAGACGGAGTTGGTGTCCATCGTCACGCCGCCCGCGCGGGCGAGGGCCCGGCCGTGGAGGGTCACGCCGGTGGTCAGCGTGACGCTCGCCAGCGCGAGGATGTTGCCCGCGAAGTTCGAGCCGATGCCGATCGTGGCGGAGCTGCCGGTCTGCCAGTACACGCCGCACGAGCGGGCGTTGTTGATCATGAGCACGGTCGCGATGTTGGCAGTCACGAGCGTCGAGCCCACCTGGAAGACGAAGAGGGGGTTGGGCTGGTTCTGCCCGTCGAGCACCAGCGCGCCGGTGAGCTGGGCCGACGAAGAGAAGCAGTACACGCCCGGCGCCAGCACCATTCCGCCGAGGTCGCGCCCCGTGAGGACGGTGCCGCAGGGCAGGCCCGCGAGGCGATTGTAGGCGACGGTGAGGTCAGCCTGGGCGAGCGCCGCGACGGGGTCGCCGGCGTGGACCACGGTTCCGCCGGGAATGCCCACCAGCGCGAGGCCGGGGCTCACGCCCACCTCGCCGACGATCGTCGTGAGGCCCGTGTTGCTCACGGTCGAGCCCGCCAGGATCGTGAATCGCGCCGTCGAGCCGAGGATCCCGGGGCCCATCGGCCCCGCGTCGAGCGCGGCGTCGACCACGTCGGTCACGTCGGCGACGTCCCGCACATCGGACACGTCGGGCACATCGGACACGTCGACGGCAATGGGCACGTCGACGGCAATGGGCACATCGATGGCAATGGGCACATCGATGGCGATGGGCACGTCGATGGCGATGGGCACGTCGATGGCGATGGGCACATCGAATACGTCCATCGAGCCCGCATCGGGCGCGTCGGGCGGCGAAGAGGCGTCGGGCGCGTCGGGCCGGTCGACCGCGACGGGCATATCCGCGACGGTGATGTCGGCGCGCGCGGCGTCGACGACGTCGATCGCGGGGGACACGTCGACCGCCCCGGCCGCCGTCGGGTCGCCGAGGATCGACTGGCTCCCGCACGACGCGAGCAACAGCGCGGTCACCGAGGTGAGCAGCAGGCGCCCCGGCGCGCGACGGACGAAGGCACTGACTTCAAGCATTGGCGTTCTCCACGATGAGTGTTGATAAGGGACTTCGTTGGCGGCCCCGTCGGGCGTAGCGCTCAAGGCGACCTCGCCGGCGTCGCGCCGTCGATCAGCCGGAACTCCACCCGCCGGTTGCGGGAACGCCCCTCCGCGGAGTCGTTGGAGACGATGGGCCGCTCGAAGCCGTAGCCGTGCACCTCGAGGCGGGCGGCGGGCACGCCGTGCCGGGTGAGCCAGTTCGCGACGGCCTGCGCGCGGCGGTCGGAGAGCCCGCTGTTGTGGGCCTCGCTCCCGACGTTGTCGGTGTGCCCGTCGATGGCCAGGCGCCACCCGTCGGTGCGGCCGCGGAGCAGCACGCTGGCGTCGAGGAGCACGCGGAAGCTCGGGGGCGTCACCTCGTAGCGGTCCGTCTCGAAGAGGACCGGCAGCACCGTCACCGCGACGGGCGGCGCGGGACAACCCGGGCGCGCGGGGTCGGGCGTGGGCCCCTGCGGCTCCTGCGGGCAGCGGTCGGCGTGGTCGAGCACGCCGTCGCCGTCGGCGTCGCCGTCGGGGCAGCCGGGCCGCTCGGGGTCGGGGCTGGCGCCCTGCGGCACCGTCGGACAGAGGTCCTGCGGGTCGAAGACGCCGTCGCCGTCCGCGTCGGCCGCCGGGCAGCCGGCGCGCGTCGGGTCGGGGTGCGCGCCGGCGGGCACGTCGGGGCACTGGTCGGCGTCGTCGGTCACGCCGTCGCCGTCGCGGTCGCCCGCCGGGCAGCCGGGGCGTCGCGGGTCGGGCGTCGCGCCGGCCGGCA
>JAQBQI010000665.1 GCA_028287085.1 Myxococcaceae bacterium | reverse complement strand
GCGACGCGCTGGCCGAGGCGCAGGCCCTGGCGCAGGCGGCGATGGCGGCGATGCGGGCCGACCAGCGGCGCGCGATCACGGCGCGGCTGGAGGGGTCGCGCTTACGGTCCTTCGTATTGGCGGGGGTGAGCCACGACCTGCGGGGGCCGCTCAACAGCCTCATCGGCTTCACCGACATCCTCGGGGCGGGGGTCGACGGGCCGTTGACGCCGGGGCAGGTGGAGAGCGTCGAGGCGCTGGCGCGGGGCGGCCGCGAGCTGCTGCGGCGGGTCGACGACCTGCTCGACGCGGCGCGCCTCGACGCGGGCCGCATGACGCTCGACCGGTCGCGGGTGTCGCTGCGCGAGCTGCTCGACGCGGCGCGGGCGGTGGCGCTCGAGCGGCTCGGCGAGGCGGGGGCGTCGACCGAGGGGCTGCGGGTGGACGGCGCGCTCGACGCGACGGTGGTGGTCGACCGCGGGCGCATGGCGCAGGCGCTGGGGGCGCTGCTGGCCTTCGCGCGCACGGCGTCGACCGAGGGGGCGCGGGCGGAGGTGCGGGTCGACGCGGCGGGCGCGGTCGCCGTCACGCTGGCGGTGCCCGGCACCCACGAGCTGCGGGCGTGGCTCGAAGACCCGCTGGAGGTTCCGCCGGCGGGGGTGCGGGCGCCGGTGGGGCTGGGGCTGGCGGTGAGCGTCGCGCGGCGGGTGATCGCGCTGCACGGCGGGGCGCTGGAGGCCGACGACGCGGCCGACGGGCGCATCACGCTGCGCGCGCGGTTACCCGGAGAGTGAAAGGTTTCGCTGGGCGCCGGCGCTGGTTCGGGGCGATGATCCCGTGGTACAGCGGGGCGCCCTCCCGCCGGGCACCCCAATGACCGAACCCGCCACGAACAAGCAGAACGGCAGCATCTCCCCGGTCGCCCACGAGGTGGCGCAGAAGCTGTTCCGGGCGGTGTCGGTGGCGCTGACGGGCAAGCCCGACGTGGTCGAGCGCTCGGTCATCACGCTGCTGGCGCGCGGCCACCTGCTGATCGAAGACGTGCCGGGCGTGGGCAAGACCACCCTGGCGCGGGCGCTGGCGCGGGCGCTGGGCACGGAGTTCCGCCGGGTGCAGTGCACGAGCGACCTGATGCCCTCCGAGCTGCTCGGGGTGAACGTCTACAACGCGAGCGAGCGGCGCTTCGAGTTCCGCCCGGGGCCGGTGTTCACGCACTTCCTGGTGGCCGACGAGATCAACCGCGCGACGCCGAAGACGCAGAGCGCGCTGCTCGAGGTGATGAGCGAGCGGCAGGTGTCGATCGACGGCGTGACGCACCTGCTCGAAGAGCCCTTCGCGGTCATCGCGACGCAGAACCCCGACGACGCCGCGGGCACCTACCCGCTGCCCGAGTCGCAGCTCGACCGCTTCCTGCTGCGCACGGCGGTGGGCTACCCCGCGGCGGCGGTGGAGAAGCAGATCCTGACGACGCGCGGCGGCACCGAGCCGGTCGACACCATCGAGGCGGTGCTCACGCTGGCGCAGCTGGTGGCGGCGCAGCGCGAGGTCGACGCGGTGGCGCTCGAGGCCTCGGTGGTCGACTACGCCTACGCGCTGGTGAGCGCGACGCGCTCGCACGAGCAGGTGGCCGTCGGCGTGTCGACGCGCGGGGCGCTGGCCTTCATCCGCGCGGCCAAGGCGCGGGCGATCGTGAAGGGCCGCTCGTACGTGATCCCCGACGACCTGAGCGAGCTGGCGGTGCCGGTGCTGGCGCACCGGGTGCGGGTCAGCGGGGCCGACCCGGGGCTGCTGCCGGGCGACGCGCGGCGCAACGACGCCGAGCGGATCATCCACGAGATCGTGCAGCGGGTCGACGTCCCGATCTGAGGGGCGACCTCACCCGCGCTGCCGCGCCGCCCTCTCCATGAATGGAGAGGGCTGACTCTCACCTGCGCAGAACGTGCTGAAACGCGAGCGTTCCCTGGAGCCCTCTCCATTCATGGAGAGGGCGGCGCGGCAGCGCGGGTGAGGTCTCCCCGCCCCGGCTACTTCCCGTTCGGCGCCTTGAAGGACAGGTACGTCTGCTCCTTCAGTCCGCGCTCGTAGTCGGCGAGCAGGCGCATGCCCTCCTGCGGGCGCAGCCGGTCGGCCTTGATGGCCTGGTCGATCTGCGTCTTCATCTTCTGGGCGAGGTTGTTGGGGAAGTACTGGGTCATCGCCAGCACCTCGGCCACGGTGTTACCCGGCAGGGTCTCTTCGATGTAGTAGCCGCGCTCGTCGTCCTCATCGAGGAAGACGTGCACCTCATTCACGCGCCCGAAGAGGTTGTGCAGGTCGCCCATGATGTCCTGATAGGCGCCCGTGAGGAAGATGCCGAGGTAGTAGGGCGAGGCCGACACCTCGTGCAGCCGCAGCGTGTCGCGCGTGTCGCTCAGGTCGATGAACTTCGACACCTTGCCGTCGGAGTCGCAGGTGATGTCGACCAGCGTGGTCTCGAGGGTCGGCTCTTCGTTGAGCCGGTGAATGGGCACGATCGGGAAGAGCTGCCCCAGCGCCCAGTGGTCGAGCAGCGACTGGAACACCGAGAAGTTGCAGATGTGCTGGTCGGCCAGCTGGTTGTCGAGGTCGCCGAGCTCGTCGGGCCGCTCCTCCGGGTCGAGGCCCTTGGCGTGGTTCTGGATCGCCTCGGCGATCTCCCAGTAGAGCGACTCGACGCGGGCCTTCACGGTGAGGTCGAGCAGCCCGAGCTCGAACATCTTCTGCGAAGACTCCTTGATGTCGGTGAGGTCGTGCCAGCTCTCCATCAGATTGCGGTCGGTGAGGTGCCGCTGGATGTAGAGCAGGTCGCGGATGAGCTTGTGGTCGACCGGCGACGACTGCGCGGGCTCGCTCGGGGTCTTCTCGATCGACCCGAAGGCCTCGACCACCAGCACCGAGTGGTGGGCGACGACCGCGCGGCCCGACTCGCTCACGATGGTCGGGTGCGCGACCTTCTCCTCATCACAGATGTCCATGATGTTGTAGACGATGTTGTCGGCGTACTCGGGCACCGTGTAGTTCATCGAACTATGGAAGGTGCTGGCGCTGCCGTCGTAGTCGACGGCCAGGCCCCCGCCGACGTCGATGTACTCGACCTCGTGCCCCATCTGCCGGAGCTTGGCGTAGTAGCGCGCCGCCTCGCGCACCGCGCGCTTCATGATCAGGATGTCGGGCACCTGCGACCCGATGTGGAAGTGCAGCAGCTTGAACGCCGAGGCCATGCCCGCGTCGCGCAGCATCTGCCCCGCGTCGAGGATCTCCGCCGTGCTCAGCCCGAACTTCGCGTGCTCGCCCCCCGACGTGGCCCACTTGCCCGCGCCCTTGGCGAGCAGGCGCACCCGCAGCCCCACCATCGGCTCGACGCCCATCTCCTTGGCCACGCGGATGATCGCCGCGACCTCGGCGAGCTTCTCCGCCACGAGGATCACCCGCTTGCCGAGCTTGCGCCCGACGAGCGCCGTGCGGATGAAGGTGTCGTCCTTGTAGCCGTTGCAGATGATCAGCGACTCGGGGTCGCTGTGCTGCGAGAGGCCCGCGAAGACCTCGGGCTTCGAGCCGACCTCGATGCCGTAGTGGAAGGGCTCGCCCGCCACGAGAATCTCCTCGAGCACCTCGCGCAGCTGGTTGACCTTGATGGGGTACACGCCGCGGTACACGCCCTGGTATTTGTTCTCCGCGATGGCGTTGATGAACGCCTCGTTGATGGCCCTCACCCGGTGGTGGAGGATGTCCTGGAAGCGGATGAGCAGGGGGGTCTGGAAGCCCTCCTCGCGCGCCTCCTTGACGACCTCGAGCAGCGGGATCGAGGCCCCGCTCTCCTGGAGCGGCCGGGCGGCCATGTTGCCGTCGGCGTTGACCTCGAAGTAGCCGGAGCCCCACCGGTCGATCAGGTAGAGGGCGAGGGCGTCGTCGATGGTCCAGGCCGGGCGCTCGGGGGAGACGACGGCGGGTGCGGGCGAAGCTTCCAATGAACAGATACCCTTCGCGCTGCGAGGCGGAGCATTCACCCCGTCAATCGGGGACCCCGTGCAGGCGGCGCGATTGTGGGCAAGCGCCCCCCTGCGTCAAGGCCCTCGCGCGACTGTCACGCGATCTCCGTCGGCACTGCTCCGGTGCGCGCTAGGCTCGGGCCGTGTCGCGCCTCCCCGCCGCCGCCCTGCTCGCCGCCACGACCCTCGCTTGCGCCGCCTCGCCCGCGCCCGCCGACGCGGGGCGCGACGCCGGCTTTACCGACCTCGGTAATCGCCCCGAGGTCGTCGACGCGCCCGACGTCGTCGACGCGCCCGACGTCGTCGACGCGCCCGATGTGCCCGACGTGCCCGACGTGCCCGACGTGCCCGAAGTGCCCGACGCGGGTCCGCCCGGGTGCTTCGGCCTGCGCGGCGCCGACCTGCTGCCCGCCGCGGGGCGCGAGCTCGGCCCGCACACCGCGCAGTCGCTCGTCTACGACGCCGCCCGCGGCGCGCTGGTGCTCGCGCCCGCCTCGCGCCCCGGCGCCTTCACCGAGGACCGACCGCTGCCGCGCGGTGCCCTCGACGCCGACGGCTTCGTCATGGACGGCTGGTGGTACCTGCTCGGCGGCCAGACCGACGCCACGCACACCTCCACCGAGCTGCTCGCCGCGCCCATCAACGCCGACGGAACCCTCGGCCCCTGGGGCGCCCGCACCCCGTACCCCGTCGCGATCCTCGACCACATCGTGCTCGCCCACGCCGGCCACGCGTACCTGACCGGCGGCGCCGAAGACCGCGGCGGCGACAACGTGCTCCAGCTCACGGCCGCGCGCTGGGCCTCCCCCGCGGCCGGCGCAATCCCCCTCTGGAACGCCGCCCCCGACAACCCCGTGCGCCGCTTCGGCCACGAGGCCCTGCTCGCCGCGGGCTTCCTCTACACGCTCGGCGGCGACGACGGCGACCGCGCCACCGACGACGTCTCCGTCGCGACGGTGCTCCCCGACGGCGGCCTCGGCCCGTGGCGCCGCACCTCCCCTTTACCCGACGGGGTAAACCAGTTTCTCGCGGGCGCGGCGACCGCGCGGCAGCTCTTCGCCCTCGGGGGCTGCCGCCGCAAGGACTGCGAGACCCCCGCCAACATCGAGCGGCGCATCTTCGTCGCCGACGTGCTGCCCGACGGCGCCCTCTCCGCGTGGCGTGTGGGCGGAATGCTCCCGTCGCCCAACTACGACCAGAAGACGGTGGTCACGGGCGGCCGCGTGGTGATGGTCGGCGGGCGCGCCGGCGGGCGCTCGCGCTGCGGCGACGCGGGCGGCGACAACTACGACGCCGTCTGGTCGGCCGAGCTGCTCCCCGACGGCTCGCTCGGACCCTGGTCGGCCGGCGCCGCCCTCCCGCGCGTGCGCAGCGACCACGTGCTGCGCGTCGACCACCTCGGGCAGCTCTGGGTGCTCGGCGGCCGCACCTCGTGCGTCGGCGCCGAGACCGTCGACCGCAACAACGTCTTCCCCCGCGAGGTGTGGCGCGCGCCGTCGGTCGCGCTCGGCGGCCGCGCCCGCGTCGGCCACTGGCTCT
>JAQBQI010000651.1 GCA_028287085.1 Myxococcaceae bacterium | reverse complement strand
CCGGCGTGCGTGTCCAGACGTCGTCCGATGCGACCGCGAACGCCTCTGCGGACGGCGATGTGTCGGCAGACACCCGCGTGGCGAGCACGTCGTAGAAGGGCCTGCGGACGAAGCCTTCGCCGTGGCGCGACTCCCATACCACCAGGAACCCGTCCCCATCGGCCGCCACCCGGGGAGCGCCGTACTGGGTGAAACGCGCCCCGAACGGGTTGACGGCGCGAGGAGGCAGCAGCGCGATCGGTGAGGGCATGGAGAGCGTTCCGAGGCGGTCGGCGAGGACGCCGTAGATCTCCGAAGCGGACCCGAGATAGGTGCCAGACCCCAGGTCCGGGTTCACCTGGCTCCAGGCGACCAGGCATCCGCCACCACCGCAAGCCACCGAGGGCGAGATGTCGTACGTCGGCCCGTACCGCCCCGGCACGGGGACCGGCATCGCGGTGACGTCGTGGACGACCCCTGCTGCGTCGATCCGCGCCGTGACCACCTGTCTCGACGAGGCTCCGGTGCGGGTCCAGGCGATCCGATAGCCGGTCCGGTCGGCGGCGATCGCCGGAGACCCCGCGCTCTCGCCCGTCGCGGAGAACGCGAGACCCACCCGGTCCTGCACCACCCCGGTCGCGCTCACCCGCGCGCCGCGGACGCTCGTGGCGCCCTCCGCGGTCGTGTCCGTCCACGCGACCATTCCCCCCGCCACGGACGGGGACGTCTGCTGGTCCGGGGCGGTGGTGAGGGCGATCCCCGCCGGATCGCGCACGACGCCGCCGCGCGTGACGCGCGCGCCGTAGATGTCCCAGGAGTCGCCGCGATGGTCCTGCCAGGCGACCAGGTAGCGCCCGGCCGCGAAGGTCACGGCGGGAGCGACCTGGTCCCCCGCTGCGTCGGAGATCACGACGGCCGTGCCGAACGCGCCGAACGCACCGACCCGGGCGCCGAGGACGTCCCAGGAGAACGCTCGCGTGGCCCCCGCGGGCGCTCGGTTGTGGAAGCCCTGCCAGACGACGAGAAACCCCCCATCGCCATCCGCGGCGACCGCCGGAACCCGCTGGTCGTCCGTCGCGTGAGCGAGCACCGGGTCGCGCAGCGTGCGCACGACACCGGCCCTCGTAAGCCACGCGCCGTAGATCGCCGCAGGGCCGTCCGGCGCGGTCTGCGGCGCGCCCGCCCATCCGAGCAGCGTACCGGCGTCGTTGGAGGCGAGCACCAGCGGTCGCGCACCGCGGGCGGGCACGGTCAAGGCGATGCCGTCGGGGTCGCGCACGAGGCCGCTGCGCGCGAGCCGGGCAGCGTAGAGGGCCGTCGCCGGTGGCGGCTCGGTCAAACACGCGGCATTGCACCTGCACGGCGAGCAGTTCCCCGGGTCGATCGCGCACGGGTCGCAGTCATTGCTCGCCCGGGTGTCGGTCCAGCCGACGATGATGTCGCGCCCATCGAAGGCCAGCACCGGCGTGCGCTGCTCGTTGGGCGCCGTGGAGATCGCGATGCCCGCGGGGTCCCGCACGCTCCCGTCGGTCGAGACGCGCGCGGCGAAGAGGTCGCTGCCGGCGCCCGCACGGCGTTCGGACCACGCGAGCACATAGTCCTCGCCGTCGAAGATGATCGCGTCGCCACCGGGCAGGGAGAGGGGGGCGGGATCGAGCAGCGTACCGGTCGCGTCGACCCGAACCCCGGTGCGGCCCATCGCCACGATGTAGTTGGTCCCGTCCGAGGCGACCCGCGGGGCGCCGAGACGGGCGGCGACCGCGATCGACGTCGTGCCGAGGAGGACGCCGGCCGCGCTCACGCGCGCACCAAGAACGTGATCCATCGAGAGCGAGTATCGCCATGCGACGAGGTAGTCCCGCCCGTTGGACCCGACGTCGATCGACTGGACCGAACCTCGGTCGATCGGGGCTCTGCCGAGCAGGAGGTCTTCGGCATCGAGCACCCCGTCCTCCTGATCTACCCGCACCGCCCGCACGTCGGAAATATCGACGGTCCCCGTGTAGTAGTCGGCGATCCAGGCGACGAGGAATCCGTGGCCGTTCGAGGCAATGCTGGGGGCTTGGTTGTTGAGGGTAATCCCCGTCCCGAAATGGTTCGTCGAGAGGACGAAGCTGCCCGTGTCGAGCGCACACCCGTTCGGACCGAGCCACGCCCCGACGATCGCGTAGCCCGACTGCCACACCAGCAGGAAGTCGTGGCCGTCCGACGCCAGCGCCGGCGAGGTGCCGTCCGCAGGGCCGGGCGGCGCCTGATCGACGCCGAACTCCGGCGCGATCGCGGGGTCGAGCGCCGCGGGATACGCCGCCCCGTCCACCACCGCGGAGGGCACGGTGAGCACGATCGCGGCTCCGTCCCAGCGCGCGAGCACGGGGGTGCGCGCGCCCGCGGCGTCGACCCACGTGCCGTGGCCGTAGCGCACGCCGAGGCCGGTGCGGGCGTCGCGGAAGTGGAGCCCCGAGGGCGTTGCGCTGGCGAAGTCCTCCCCGGTGACCGCGATCCGTACGGTGAGGTCGCCCGCGGCGGCGGGGCGCCGAGCGAACGACCACCGCTGCTCCACGCCGCCCGGGCGGTTCTCGAACTCCTCCACGACGGCGCCGCGGTCGACCGTGAGGTGGCCGTCGCGGTCAACGGTCCCGGCTCCGTCGCACGCGGTGAGCCGCACGCTGCCCCGCGCGACGGACGCGGCGTGAAACGTTGCCTCCGCCCCGGCGACCATCCGGTCTCCTGCGCCGGGCGCCGGGGCCTCCTCGTGGAGGAGGGGAGTCACCGCGAGCGCGCTGCCCGTCGCATGAGCCGCGTAGGTGTCGTGCCCGCCGGACCACCCGTCGCGGTCGGCGCGAAACGCGAACCGGACGCGGTCGATCGCCGCAGCGACGTCGAACGGTGCGGCCATGCGGGTCGCCATCGGCGACGGGGATCGGTGCTCCGTGGGCGGGCCAATGGAGTCGGGCGCACAGCCGACCGCGAGGGCGAGTGCGACCGCAGTGGACCTCCACCCCGAGGCGTCTTCGCGACGCGGAGGCGGTGCCGGTCTCGGGTCACCCGCGAAATGCCACCAGTGCATTGGATTCATGTCGACCCCCCCTCCGAGCGAGCGTTCATGGTCTCCACGCGGTGTCGTCTCGGGTCAACGGCCACGGTCAGAGTCCCAGCGGCCTTTAGCCGCGAGGAGAATCGAGACTCAACGGTCGTGCCGTGGGCGCGCTCTCCGTGACGCATCGGCAGGAACGCAGGGCGTTCATGTGCTCGAACTCCGCAGCGCGCGAGCGGCCATCACGAGTCGGTGCGTGGCCTGCTGCGACAGCTGTGTCGAGCGCGCTACTCACAACTGTATCTCCAGGAGATTCGGCGGGAATGGTTGCTCCTCCTCACTGGCGGTGCTCCCGGTCGCCTTCGCGCCGCCGTCGCTACCCTCCGCAGGCGTCGCGGCGGAAGACCCGGACCTCGCGGTCGGTGTCGGTGCGCGTGAAGGCGATCCGCTCAGCGTGCGCGGAGAGCGCGACGAGGCCGGCGGAGACCGCGCCGATCGGGCGCTCGCCCACCACCCGGCCCGTCGGGAGCTCGACGACCGTCAGGGTCCAGTCGCGGGTGCGTTCGTCGCGGTTGCGGTAGGTCTGCACCACGACGTGCGTGGCGTCGGAGGACACGGCGAAGTTCGACCGCAGCCCGAGGCCCCGGAGCACGCCGCCACCCAGCCGGTGCGTCGCAGCGCGTCCCCGTCGTAGAGCACCACGTCGTGATCGGCGAACGTGAGCGCGACCAGACCGTACGGAGTGGCCCGCACCGCGTCATGGACCGACAGCCCTCGGGCAGCGGCCCGTGGATGGGAGGCTGAGTGCGCACGGAGGCCTGCGCGCTCTGACCCGGCGGCTCCGCCGGGGCCGTGCTGCGCCCGCGGGGCCTCAGCCGACGGGCGCGACCGTGGGCGGGTTGTGCATGCGCTTCGTGATGACCGGGCTGAGCGCGATGAGCAGCGCGCCCGCGGCGGCGGTCACGGCCACGATGCTGCCGAAGAGCGTGAACTCGCCGAGCCGCTCGGAGTAGCCCCCGATGAGGCCGGCGAGGTAGTTGGCGACGAAGCTCGAGAGCAGCCAGACGCCCATCATCAGCGAGGCGAAGCGCGCGGGGGCGAGCTTGTTGACGGCGGAGAGGCCGACCGGCGAGAGGCAGAGCTCGCCGATGGTGTGGAAGAAGTACGCGCCGACGACCCAGGCCATCGCGGCCTGCGCGCCGTGCTCGGTCTGCTTCGAGGCGCCCATCATCAGCACGAAGCCGAAGGAGAGCAGCAGCAGGCCGATGCCCAGCTTGGCCGGGGTGGAGGGCTCCTTGCGGGCGGCCGCGAGGCGCACCCACAGCACCGAGAACACCGGCCCCAGCAGCACGATGAACAGCGGGTTGATCGCCTGGAACCACGTCGTCGGGACGACCATCCCGAAGAGGTGCCGGTCGACCTTGGTGTCGGTGTAGAGGGTCATGAGGCCGCCCGCCTGCTCGAAGGCGGCCCAGAAGAAGATGTTGAAGAACGCGAGGGTGAAGATCACCCCGAGGCGCTCCTTCTCCACCTGCGTGAGGGCGACGGTCTCGGGCGCGCCGCTCGCGCGGTAGTCGTCGCCCTCGCCGGGGCGCCCGAGGCGCGGGCCGCCGCGCGGCGCCGGGGCCAGGCCCACGTCGCCGAGGAGCCGCTTGGAGAGCGCGAGGAAGGTCACGAGCCCGAGGCCCATGCCGACGCCCGCCGAGCCGAAGCCCCAGTGCCAGCCGAGCTTCTCGCCGAGCGTCCCGCACACCAGCGGCGACAGGAAGGCCCCGAGGTTGATGCCCATGTAGAAGATCGTGAAGGCCCCGTCGCGGCGCGCGTCGCCGGGGGGGTAGAGGCCGCCCACCATGGTGCTGATGTTGGGCTTGAAGAAGCCGTTGCCCACGATGAGGAAGGTGAGCGCCGAGAAGAAGGCCACCGTGCCCGGCACCGCCATGAGGAAGTGCCCGATCATCATGAGGAAGCCGCCGAGCACGACCGCGCGGCGCTGCCCCAGGTAGCGGTCGGCGAGGTAGCCGCCGGCGAGCGGCGTCAGGTACACGAGCGCCGTGTACGTGCCGTAGATCTTGAGCGCCTCGGCGCGGCTCCAGTGGAAGCCGCCGTGCTCGGCCGCGCCCGTCATGTACAGCACGAGCAGCGCGCGCATGCCGTAGTACGACATGCGCTCCCACATCTCCGTCGCGAAGAGCAGGTAGAGCCCCTTCGGGTGCCCCTTCTTCGGAACGATCTCGGTGACGGGCGCGTCGGGCGTGGACTCGGTGGTCGGCTGCATCGCGGCAGACGCTACCACCGGTCCAGGGCCGGGAATGAGGGCGTCGGAAGGGCGGCGCGCGGCGGCTCTAGCGGGCCGCCGCGGCCTTCAGCGAGGCGGGAGGATCAGAGCCCGGAGACGTTGAGCACGTACGCGCCGCTGTTGGCGCTGTAGCCGTCGACGATGACGTAGTAGGTCGCGCCCGCGGTGGCCGCGAAGGCGACGCGCGACTGCAGGCCGAGGCCGGCGGTGTCGTCGTTGCAGCCGAGGGTGCTGCCGCCGCAGGTCGTGCCGACGTAGAGCGTCGTGTCGAAGCCCGAGCCCACGGTGTCGACCGTGATGGTGCCCGCGCGCGTCGCGGTGATGGCGTAGACGACGTCGGGCGCCGTGTTGGCGCTGCACGTGCCGCTGGAGTTGTTGGCGCGGCCCACGGTGGTGCCGGTGTAGCGCCCGTTGCGGCTGATGGCCGCGGGCGTCGCGCAGAGGTCGTTGTTGATCGCCGCGGCCGACGAGGTCAGCGAGAAGGCGCCGCCGCCGTTGAGGGCGAAGCCGTCCTGCACGACGAGGTAGGTGCCCGCCGGGGGGTTGGTGAGCACGACGCGGCTGCTGGTGGTCGAGCCGTTGTCGTCGTTGCAGGCGACCTCGTCGGTGGTCGCGCAGGCCGCGGCGTTGTGCACGTGCAGCACGCCGTCGAAGCCCGTCGTGGTGCTGGTGAACGTGTACGCGTTGGGCGAGCCGTTGAGCGTGACGGCGTAGGCCACGTCGCGCCCGGTGCCGCCGTTGCCGCACGAGGAGACGTGGTTGTTCTGCGCCGTGGTGGTGTTGCCCGTCGCCGTCGCGCCGATGGCGTAGGTCGCCGGGGTCGCGCAGGTCTCGTTCGGGGCGGCGCAGACGCGCGCCGAGCAGGTCGTCGGCGCCACGCAGGCGGCGCCGCACGCGCCGCAGTTGGCGCTGTCGGTCGCGAGGTTGCGGCAGGTGCCGCCGCAGTTGGTCTGGCCCGCCGGGCAGGCGGCGACGCAGCCGCCCGCGACGCACGAGGTCGTGCCGCCGGCCGGCGCGACGCAGACGGTGCCGCACGCGCCGCAGTTGGCGCTGTCGGTGGCGACCGCGCGGCAGGTGCCGCCGCAGTTGAGCTGGCCCGCCGGGCAGGCGCGCACGCAGGCGCCCGCCATGCAGGTCACGGTGCCGCCGGTGGGCGGGGTGCAGACGGTGCCGCACGCGCCGCAGTTGGCCGCGCTCGTCTGGAGGTTGACGCAGGCCGAGCCGCAGAAGTTCTGGCCGGTGGGGCAGGTGCCGAAGGTGAGGCTCAGGGTGTACGCGCCGAGCGACGCGGCGCCGTAGCCGTCGACGTAGAGCGTGTGCAGGCCGGCGCCGGCGGCGAGGGTGCCGGTGATGGTCGACTGCGCGCCGCAGCCGTCGTCGTTGCAGACGTTGGCCGCGCGGGCGGCGCTGCGCTGCTCGAGCACGGTGTCCCAGGTGGCGGCGCCGCAGGTCGCGGCGTTGAACTGCGTCGCGGCGAAGGCCGGGCAGGTCGTGAACCAGTAGCTGGTCTCCGGGCCGGCGGCCGCGGTGCAGCTCTGGGTGATCGTGCCCACGCCCGCGGTGGTGCCCGCGAAGGTCTGCGTGCCGGCGGCGAGCGAGGTGATCTGCGTGACCGCGCCGCTGCCGATGGGCAGGTGCTGGAAGTGCAGCGTGAAGGCGCCGCGGTTGGTGCCGAAGCCCGACACGAGCACGTAGTACGAGCCCGGGTCGAGCACGCGCGCGAGCTGCGACTCGGCGCCGCCGCAGACGTCGTCGGTGCAGGTTCCGGCGATGGTCCCGACGCCCGAGGCGGGCGCGAAGGCGAGCTCGGTGTCGTAGCCCGAGCCGAAGGTGTCGACGTACACGACCTCGCGCCGGGTCAGCGTGAAGCGGTAGTAGACGTCGCCGCCGCCGCAGTCGGCGTTGGTGGTGGCGTTGGTGGTCGTGCCGGTGATGGTCGTCGACGGGGTCGCGAGGCTCACCACCACGGCGCCCGCCGGGAGGTCGTTGGCCGGGGCGCCGGCCACGCAGGCGCCCGCGGTGCAGGTCTGCCCGGCGGTGCAGGCGCGGCCGCAGACGCCGCAGTTGGCGACGCTGGTCGCGGTGTCGATGCAGGCCGAGCCGCAGAGGGTCTGGCCCGCCGGGCAGACGCACGCGCCCGCGGCGCAGCTCTGGCCCGCGGGGCACGCGTTGTTGCAGCGGCCGCAGTTGGTGCTGCTGGTCGCCGTGACGACGCACGCGTCGCCGCAGAGGGTCTCGCCCGCGCCGCAGTTGCGGCGGCAGACGCCGGCCGCGCACGACTGGCCGGCCGCGCAGGCGGTGCCGCACGCGCCGCAGTTGGCGTCGCTGGTGGCGGTGTCGACGCAGACGGTTCCGCACGCGGTCTGGCCCGCGGGGCAGACGAGGCGGCAGGCCCCGGCGACGCAGCTCTGGCCGGTCGCGCAGGCGTTGCCGCACGCGCCGCAGTTGGCGGCGTCGGTGAGCGCGTCGACGCAGGTCATCACCCCGGCCGGGGTGGTGCACACCGTGCGGGGCGACGAGCAGGTGAGGGCGCAGCGGCCGGCCGAGCACATCTGCCCGGTCGGGCACGCGGTGCCGCAGGTGCCGCAGTTGCCCGGGTCGCTGTCGAGCGTGACGCAGGCCGTGCCGCAGAGGCTCTGGCCGGCGGCGCAGCTCAGGCGGCAGACGCCCACCTGGCAGGCCTGGCCCGCGGGGCACGCGACGCCGCAGGTGCCGCAGTTGGTGTTGTCGGTGTTGGTGTCGACGCAGCTCGTGCCGCAGAAGCTCTGCCCCGAGGGACAGCTCGGCACGTCGGGCCGCTCGCCCGCGTCGACCGCGCCGCCGGTGTCGTCGGCGGGCGAGCCCGCGTCGGTGGCGCCGCCGGTGTCGTCGGCGGGCGAGCCGGCGTCTGCCACGGGGGAGCCCGTGTCGTCGGCGGGCGAGCCCGTGTCATCGGCGGGCGAGCCCGCGTCGGTCTTCGGGGTGCCGTTGTCGGTCGTCGGGTTGCCGGCGTCGGTCGCCGGGTTGCCCGAGTCGACGGCGCCGCCGAGGTCGGTCTGATCGCCCGTGTCCTTCGCGACGGGGACGTCGTTGTCGATCGGGGTGTTGGTGTTGCTGTCGCCGCACGCCGTCGCCAGAAGCGCGGGTACGAGCCACCAGAGTCTGTTCTGTGACTTCAAGGGATTGGAGCTCTCCTCGTGGGGTGCGAGTCGAGCCAAACCCCTCGGCGCGAACCACCGCGTCGACCGGGGCCGACCGCACGCCAGCGGACCACTCAAGCAAACCCGCGGGCCCGCGGTCAACCTTCCGCACGGTCGACGCGCGGATTGCGCCGGACCTACCGGGCGCCGGTCATACGCGCCGGGGCACCGGCGGCGGCGATCGGCCACGTCGCGCGCGCGTCGAGGGCGGCGCCGTCGCGCT
>JAQBQI010000612.1 GCA_028287085.1 Myxococcaceae bacterium | reverse complement strand
CGCTCGGCCGCCGCGGGGGCGGGCGCCGGCGTCGGGGCCGCGGGGGGCGGCGTCGAGACGGGGCGAAACGCGGGCTCGGCCGGCGCGGTCAGGTTGCAGCCGGTCGCGATCGCGACGAGGAGGAGCGGTCGGAGGTGGCGTCGGGTGTTCATGGCAGGGGTCACTCGCTGGCGGGCGGGACGTCGGTGAGCTCCACCCGGTCGCCCGCGCTCAGGTGGTGCCGGTCGGCGAAGCCGCCGTTGACCTCGAGCACGTAGAGCGCGTCGCCCTCGACCGCGCGGGCGTCGTCGGTCTCGGGGGTCGCGTTCTTCACGATGCCGAGGATGGTGCGGTCGGCGCGGATGAAGATCATGTCGAGGGGCAGGATGGTGTTGTGCATCCAGAACACCTGGTGCTCCGGCCGCGGGAACACGAAGATCATCCCGTGCATCTCGTCCATGTCGCGGCGGAACATCAGCCCCCGCTCGCGCGTGCGCGGCTCGCGCACGACCTCGACGTTGATGTCGACGGGGCCGCCCGACTGCGTCAGCACGCGCACCGCCGGGCCCGTGCGCGCGGGCGCCGGGACCCTCACGGGCGAGGCGCTACGCGCGGGCGCCTCGGGCTCGACCGGCGACGACCCACGACACGACGCGACCACCAGGCAACCAGCAAGGACGATCCAGCGCACGGTCGGGTGGTAATCGCAGCCCGCCGTCGGTGTCAATCCGCGCGCGCGGCGGCGCCCGCGCGAAAGGGGCGTAGAGTGCCGCCGTCGTGACTGGCTTCGTCTCGCTCGTCGGCGTCGGCCCCGGTGACCCGGGCCTCCTCACCCTGCGGGGTCGCCGCGCCATCGCCCGCGCCGACACCCTGCTCTGCGACGCGCTCGTGCAGCCCGGGGTGCTACGCCACGCGCGCCCCGACGCCGAGGTGCTCTTCGTCGGCAAGCGCGGCGGCGAGGAGTCCACCTCGCAGGACGAGATCAACCACACGCTGCTGCTGCGCGCGAGCCAGGGCCGGCGCGTGGCGCGCCTCAAGGGCGGCGACGCGCTGCTCTTCGGCCGCGGCGCCGAGGAGGCGGAGTTTCTCGCCGCGCACGGGGTGGCCTTCGAGGTGATCCCCGGGGTGAGCTCGGCCCTCGGCGCCACGGCCTTCGCGGGCATCCCCCTCACCCACCGCGAGCACTCCTCCTCGGTGGCGCTCGTCACCTCGCGGGAGCGCCCCGGGCGGCCGGCCGACCGGGCCCCGCTGCGCGCCATAGCCCACGCCGACACCATCGTGGTCTTCATGGGCCTCGGGCGCCTCGCCGGGGACATGGCCGCCCTCGTCGCCGAGGGCCGCGACCCGCGCACGCCCGCCGCCGTCATCTCCGCGGGCACGCACCCCGAGCAGCGCGTCGTGGTGGGCACCCTCGCCGACCTCGCCGCGCTCGCCGACGCCGCCGCGGTGCGGGCGCCCGCGCTGGTCGTCGTCGGCGACGTCGTGGCGCTGCGCGAGCGCTTGCGATGGTGGGACGGCCCCGGGCTCCACGGCCGCCGCGTGCTCGTGGCCCGCGCGGCGGCGCAGGCGCGCGACACCGTCGACGCCTTCGTCGACGAGGGCGCCGTGGTGGTGGAGATCCCGATGCTGCGCTTCGCGCCGACCGATCGACCCGACGGGCTCGGGCGCGCGCTGCGCGACCTGCGCGTCGGCCGCTACGACGTCGTTGCCTTCACGGCGGCCAACGGGGTGACCTTCGCCTTCGCCGCCCTCCGCGCGCTCGGCCTCGACGCCCGCGCCTTCGGCCGCGCGATGGTCGTCGCCGTGGGCCCCGAGACCGCGGGCGCCCTGCGCGCCGAGGGCATCGTCGCCGACGCCGTCGCCGCGGAGCACCACGGGGCCGCGCTCGTCGACACGATCGCCGCGCTGCCCGGGGTCGCGCTCGACGGCGGCCGCGTGCTGCTGCTGCGGGCCGAGGTCGCCTCCCCTGCCCTCCCCGCTGGCCTCGTCGCCCGCGGCGCGCGCGTCGACGACGTCGCCGCCTACCGCACGCTCGGCCCCACCGACGAGGACCGCGAGCGCCTCCGCGCGGCCTGGTCGACCGGGGCGCTCGACGCGGTGCTGCTCACCTCGGGGTCGACCGCGCGCGCCCTCGCCGAGACCCTCGGCGACGCTCTCCGCGCGCCCCCGCCGGGGCTGGTCGTGGCGTCGATCGGTCCGTCGACGAGCGAGGTCGCGCGCGGCCTCGGGATGACGGTCGACGTCGAGGCGACGGTGTATACCGTCGACGGTCTCCGCGACGCGCTGCGGGACCACTACCGCCAAGGAGCCACCGTCCCGCCATGAGCTTCCCCCTCGAACGCCCGCGCCGCCTCCGCCAGACCGCCGCCCTCCGCTCGCTCGTGCGCGAGACCCGGCTGCACCCCGAGCAGCTCGTGGCGCCGCTCTTCGTCACCCTCGGCGAGGGGCGCCGCAAGCCCATCGGGTCGATGCCAGGCCACGCGCAGCTCTCGGTCGACCTCGCCGTCGCCGAAGCCCAGGCGCTTACGGCCCTCGGTATTCGCAGCTTCCTGCTCTTCGGCCTCCCCGACCAGAAGGACGACGAGGGCTCCGGCGCGTGGGACCCGGCGGGCCCCGTCCCGACGGCGCTGCGGGCGCTGCGCGCGGCGCTGCCGCAGAGCGTGCTCATGGCCGACGTCTGCGTCGACGAGTACACGGCGCACGGCCACTGCGGCGTGCTGCACACCCGACGCGACGGCACCGTCGAGGTCGACAACGACGCCACTGTCGAGCGCCTCGCGCGCATCGGCGTCGTCTACGCGCAGGCCGGCGCCGACATCGTCGCGCCCAGCGACATGATGGACGGCCGCGTCGGCGCCGTGCGCCGCGCCCTCGACGCCGCCGGGCACGACGAGACCGTCGTGATGGCCTACGCGGTGAAGTACGCGAGCGCGTTCTACGGGCCCTTCCGCGAGGCCGCCGACTGCGCGCCGAAGTTCGGCGACCGGGCGGGCTACCAGATGGACCCGGCCAACACCCGCGAGGCCCTGCGCGAGGTGCGACTCGACGTCGAGGAGGGCGCCGACATCGTCATGGTGAAGCCCGCGCTCGCCTACCTCGACGTCATCCGCGCCGTGAAGGACGCGGTGAACATCCCCGTCGCGGCCTACAACGTGTCGGGCGAGTACGCGATGCTGCACGCCGCCGCCCAGAACGGCTGGATCGACCTGCACCGCGCCGTGCGCGAGACGCTGCTGTCGATCCGCCGCGCGGGCGCGGACATCATCGTGACCTACCACGCGCGCGACCTCGCCGAGGCGATGGCGTGAGGGGCGCGCCGCTGGCGGTGGCGGCGCTCGGGGCGGCGGCCTTCGGGTGCGCCGAGCCCACCGAGCCCGCGCAGTGCGACGGCATCGTCGACGTCGGCTGCGACGGCGGGCTGCCCGGCGCCTCGCGCGACGACGCGAGCGGAACCTGGGAGAGCTCGCCGTGGGGCGGTCCGCACTTCAGCTACGCGAAGTACACGACCTACCGGATCTGCCACGGGCTCGGCCGCCCCCCCGCCTCGGTCGAGGTGTACGCGGCCTTCACCGCCAGCGGCGGCAGCATCGCGAAGCAGATCGGGAGCGCGGCCGTCGTGATCCCGTCGTGCGCGAACCAGCCCGGGGTGACCGACCGCTCGGTGCTCGTGCGCAACGGCGGCGGCCAGGACTTCTTCGCGCGCATCGTGCTGCGCCCCTAACGGCAGAAGCGCGGCAGCACCGACCGCGCGACCTCGACGAAGCGCGCGACCTCCGCGTCGGTCGTCGACGGAGACAGCGACACCCGCAGCGCCGCCGTCGCCCGCCAGGGCTCGCCGGGATAGAGCCGCGCCATCGAGGCCGACGGCCGCGCGAGGCCGCTCGAACAGGCCGATCCCGACGAGACCGAGACCCCCTCCAGGTCGAAGGCCGCGACCAGCTCGGCGCCCGCCACGCCCCTCGGCCACGCGACGTGCGCGACCGTCGCCACCCGCGGCCGCGTGACGATCGCGGGCGATCCGCCGCCCGCGACGAGCGCCCGCTCGATCGCATCGCGCTGCGCCGCGACCCGAGGCATCGCGTCGAGTCGCGCGGCCACCTGGCCCGCGGCCGCGCCGAAGCCGACGATGCCGAGGAGGTTCTCGGTTCCGCCGCGCAGGCCGCGCTCCTGGCCGCCGCCGGGCATCACCGTCGCGAGACCTCCGGCCTCCCGCGCCCACAGCGCCCCGACGCCCGACGGACCACCCAGCTTGTGCGCCGAGAAGGTCACCGCGTCGGCGCCGGTCTCGGCCACGGCCACGGGGGTCTTGCCCAGCGCCTGCACCCCGTCGAGCACCCACCGCGCACCCCGCGCCGCGAGCAGCGCGCGCAACGCCGCGACGTCGAGCAGCGCGCCCGTCTCGTGCTGCACCCACGACGCCGCGACGAGCGCGTCGTCGGCGAGCAGCTCCGCGAAGGCGCCGACGTCGACCGCCCCTTCGGCGCCCGTCGGGATCCAGCGCAGGTCGAGGCCGCGCTCGTCGCCGAGCGACTGCATCGCCGCGACCACGCAGGGGTGCGCGCCGGGGTCGCACCACAGGGTCGATGGCGCCCGCGCGCGGCCGAGGCCGAGCACCGCGAGGAGGGTCGCTTCGGTTCCGCCGGAGGTGAAGGTCAGCTGCGAGGGGGCGGCGCCCACTGCGCGGGCCACCGCCGCGCGGGCCGTCTCGATGTGCGAGCGCGCGCGCCGCCCGTGGTGGTGGGCGCTCGACGCGTTGCCGACCTCCGCCTCGTCGAGCAGCGCGCGCAGGGCCGTACGGGCCGCTTCGCCGAGCGGCGTCGTCGCGTGGTGGTCGAGGTACACGCGGGCGGGCACCTACGGCTCCTCCGGGCGGCGCGAGACCTGGATGCGCACGAGCAGCCCGGCGAAGGTGCGCCCCGCGACGCGCATGCGCGACCCGGTCTCGGCGACGACGCCGCCGCCGTGGGCCTCGGCCACGCCGCGGACCACCGCGAGCCCGATGCCCGCGCCGCCGTGGCGGCGGGTGGGCGAGCCGTCGACCTGCACGAAGGGCTCGAAGATGCGCGCGAGCCAGCCGGGCGCCACGCCCGCGCCGTCGTCGGCGACGAGCAGCTCGGCGTGGGTCGCGCTGAAGCGCAGCTCGACCCCGACCGCCCCGCCGGGCGCGCCGAACTTCGCGGCGTTGTCGAGCAGGTGGTCGACCGCGCGGCCCACCCGGTCGGCGTCGCCGAGCGCGGGCACCGCGGCGTCGGGCACCGTCACCACGAGCTGCGCCCCGAGCGCCGCGCGGCGCGCCTCGACCACGCGGAGCACCACCTCGCGCAGGTCGTAGGGCGCGAAGGTGTAGCGCAGCCGCCCCGTCTCGAGCTGCGTCACGTCGAGCAGATTGTCGATCGTGTGGCGCAGCCGGCCGAGGGCCCCGTCCATGCTGCGCACGGCCTTGCGCTGGGCCTCGGTGAGCGCGCCGAGCTCCTCGCGCATCAGCAGCCCGAGGTAGCCCACGAGCGGGGTGAGCGGCGTGGCGAGCTCGTGGCTCACGTTGCGGTAGAACTCCCGCCGCAGCCGGTCGGACTCCACGAGGCGCTCGTGCGCGTCGCTGAGCTCGTGCACCTTCGCCTCGAGGCGCGCCGCGACGCGGGCGCCCTGGGCCCGCAAGAGCGCCTCGGAGCCCGTCTCGTTCGACGCCGACGGGGCCGCCTCCCCGGCGGGCCGCGGCCCGAGGAAGGACTCGACGGTCGCGACGAAGGTGCGCACCTCGATGGGCTTCGCGATGAAGCCGCGGCACCCGAGGCCCAGCGCCGTCGCGCGGTCGCCCTCGGCCGTCACCGCGACGATGGGCACCTCCGCGATGCGCTCGCGCAGCAGCATCGCGACCTCGTAGCCGTCGAGGTCGGGCACGTTGATATCGAGCAGCACCAGGTCGGGCCGGGCGTGGGTGGCGACGCGCGTGCCCTCGACCCCCGACACGGCCTCGAGCACCTCGTGCCCCGCGCGCTGCAAGAGCTTGCGCACGAGCAGGCGGCTCTGCGGGTCGTCTTCGATGTGGAGGATCGTAGCCATCGGGCGTGGATTGATTTATCCGTTGCCTCGCGCCGCTCCGCAACGCGCGCCACGCGATCGGAGCCGCGCGGAGGAGCGTCGACCATGAGCAGCGATTCGAGGGTGCCGGAGTCCGTCGCGCGGTGGGAGCGGGAGAGCCTCGGGCCGCTGGAGGCGCAGTCGCCGCCGCGCCCGCTGAAGGGGCTGCTCGCGGGCGCCCAGACGCCGCGCACCCTGTACACCGCGGCCGACGTCGCCGACGTCGACCCGATCGACGACGTGGGCTTCCCCGGCGAGGCGCCCTTCGTGCGCGGGGTGCAGCCCAACATGTACCGCGGGCGCCTCTGGACGATGCGCCAGTACGCGGGCTTCGGCAGCGCGAAGGCCTCCAACGAGCGCTACCGGCTGCTGCTCGACCGCGGCCAGACGGGCCTCTCGGTGGCCTTCGACCTGCCCACCCAGATGGGCCGCGACAGCGACCACGCGATGGCCCTCGGCGAGGTCGGCAAGGTCGGCGTCGCGGTCGACACCCTCGAGGACATGGAGACGCTCTTCGACGCGATCCCCCTCGACAAGGTGTCGACCTCGATGACCATCAACTCCACCGCGGGCACCCTGCTCGCGCTCTACGTGGCCGTCGCCCGGCGCCGCGGCATCGACCCGAAGAAGCTGCGCGGCACCATCCAGAACGACCTGCTGAAGGAGTACGTCGCGCGCGGGACGTACATCCACCCGCCGCGCCCGTCGCTGCACCTCATCGGCGACCTCTTCGCCTGGGCCTCCCGCGAGACGCCCCACTGGAACGTCATCTCGGTCTCCGGCTACCACATGCGCGAGGCCGGCTGCGACGCGGCGCAGGAGCTCGCCTTCACCCTCGCCAACGGCATCGCCTACGTCGAGACCGCCCTCGCCGCGGGCCTCGACGCCGAGCGCTTCGCCGCGCAGCTCTCGTTCTTCTTCAACGTGCACAACAACCTGCTCGAAGAGGTCGCGAAGTTTCGCGCCGCGCGCGGGCTCTGGTCGACCATCATGGCCGAGCGCTTCGGGGTCACCTCGGCGAAGGGCCGGGCGCTGAAGTTCCACTGCCAGACGGCGGGCGCGACGCTGACGGCGCAGCAGCCGCTCAACAACGTCGTGCGGGTGACCATCCAGGCGCTCGCGGCCGTGCTCGGCGGCTGCCAGTCGCTGCACACCAACAGCTTCGACGAGGCCCTCGCGCTGCCCACCGCGCAGAGCGCCACCCTCGCCCTGCGCACCCAGCAGATCATCGGCGCCGAGTCGGGCGTGGCCGACGTGGTCGACCCCTTCGGCGGCAGCTACGTCGTCGAGGCGATGACCCGCGACCTGCGCCGCCGCGCCGAGGAGTACCTCGCCCGCGTCGACTCCCTCGGCGGCATGGTCGCGGCCATCGAGCAGGGCTACGTGCAGCGCGAGATCCAGGACGCGAGCTACCGCTACCAGATGGAGATCGAGCGCGGCGACCGGCCCATCGTCGGGGTCAACGTGCACAAGGAGGGCGTCGGCGAGCCCGTGCCGTTGCAGCGCGTCGACGAGGCCCAGGAGCGCGAGCAGGTCGCGCGGCTGCAGGCCTGGCGGGCGCGGCGCGACGGCCCCCGCGCGGCGGCGGCG
>JAQBQI010000593.1 GCA_028287085.1 Myxococcaceae bacterium | reverse complement strand
CCGCCCACTTCGCGGTTGCGGACGGCCCGCGAGCGGGCCTGCAACCGCTGAACTGGGGGCCTGGAGCTGACCGCCCCGCCTCCGCGGGGCTCTCTGCACGAGCGTCGAGCGCTGGGGCGCTCGACGGGTGGAGGTAGGCCCTTGATGGGCCTGGCCGCTCGGCTTCTCTCGGCATGGTGTCTACCGTGATAAGCCACAACACCCCCTCGTCGAGCGCTCCAGCGCTCGACGCTCGTGCAGAGAGCCCCGCGGAGGCGGGGCGGTCAGCTCCAGGCCCCCAGTTCAGCGGTTGCAGGCCCGCTCGCGGGCCGTCCGCAACCGCGAAGTGGGCGGCGTCTCGGGCTCAACCACACCCACAACGCCTCTGGGGTTTGGGGGGTGGGCCTCGGCGGAGGCTCGCGGGACGCGATCGCTGAGGTGGCTCCTCGGAGCGTCCCTACCGCGGTATCGCGCACCGCAGCCGCGTGAACCACGCCTGAATCCGCCCCTCGCGCTGGTCGCGAAACAGCACCCCGACGTCCCCCTCGGGCCCGCGCACCAGGGACGGATACACGCTCGCCGTCGGCCCCATCGCGGTGCGCGTCACCCGCGACTCCGCGCTCAGCGGCACCAGATTGGCGTCGAAGACCCGCGCCCACAACGAGTACTGCGCCCCGTCGCGGTCGTCGGCCCAGGCCACCAGCACCCGGTCGCCCAATGGCAACAAGCTGGGATATCGACTGAAGCCCGGATCGGTCGTCAATCGCCGCGGCGGCGCCATCGCACTACCCGCCGCGTCGCGCGTCGCCGCCCACACCTCGTGGTCGGGCGAGGACTCCGCGTCGTCGAACCACGCGAGCACCCAGCGGTCGCGGTTCCAGACCACCTGCGCGCCGACGGCGCTCTGGCCGGCCGGCGACACCTGCCGGTCGGCCGTCGCCCGCGTCAGCCCGCGCGTGAAGGTCGCGAACCACACCCCGCGCCCTCCCCCGCGGCCGTCCGTCCAGGTCACCGCCAGGCCGGTGTCGTTGACGGCCACCGCGGGCGCCTCGCTGTTCGCCATGTCTCGCGTCAGGCGCTGATTGGGCAGGATCAATCGCCCCTCGGCGTCGACCCGCTGCGCGTAGATCTCGTAGCCCCCCTCCCCCACCGTGTCGCGCTCGTCCTGCCAGACCAGCACGAACTCCTCGCCCGTCCACACGATCGCCGGATTCACCGAGAAGCCCGGCGCAAACGAGATGCGCTGGTCGGGGCCCAGTCGCTCCCCCTCGGGGGTCAGTCGATTGAAATAGATCTCATATCCGCCGCTCGGGTCGCGACGGTCCTGCCAGACGGCGCCGAGCACCCGGCCGCTCCACGCCAGCGACGCGCCGAAGGCGTCATTCGGGGTGGTGGTCAATGTCTGCTGCGTCGACGACGGAACCCCCGTCTGGTCGATCTGGCGGAAGTACACGTGCGCCCGGCCGCCGTCGTATCCCCAGTAGCTCACCCCGTAGCGCGAGCCCGTCCATTGGACACCGCCCGGCCCGCTCGGGGCGACGGCGGCCTCGCTCACCCGCACCGCGTCGCCCGTGGGCGTCAGCGTCGCGTTGTCGTCGATGATCCCGTTGCAGTCGTCGTCGACGCCGTTGCACCGCTCGACCGCCCCGGGGTGCACCAGCGTATCGTTGTCATCGCAATCATCGCCGCAGCGGTCGGGCGCGCCGGGGAGCGTGCCCGCCCGCGGCGCGCGGAAGCCGTCGCCGTCGCGGTCGTCGGTCGCCGGGGTCGTGCGGCACATGCGCGCGGTCTCGTCGCACGCGACGAGCGAGCAGGTCGTGCTGCCCAGGCAGATGAGCGGCGCGCCGGCGATGCACTGCTCCTCGCGGCAGCTCTCCTGGCCGTCGCAGAACACGTGGTTGTCGCACTCGTCGTCGGTCGCGCACTGCGGGGGCGGGGGCTCGGCGTCGCGCACCACGAGCCCCGTGCGCGCGCCGCAGCCGAGCAGCAGCCACGGCAACAACCCCAGCCGCCAGCCCTGGGTCACTCGCACGCCCCGAAGTCGGGGAGGTCGGTGGGCTCGCACACCGTGCCGCGCTGGCACCGCGGCTCGGCGCCGTCGAGGCGGCACAGGCGCAGGCAGCGGTTCATCGCGCCCGTCACGAAGCAGCCCGCGCCGGCGGCGCACTCGGTTCCGCCGCGGCAGAACTCGCCCGGGGCCGTGGTGCCCACCTCGAAGCAGCGCGCGCGGTAGGTCTCGCTGCCGCAGCGCGCCGTCGGGTACTCGACGAACGCGTAACACCCTTCGCCCGCGGGGCACTCCCCGCCGGCGAGCGGGTCGCACTCGTAGGCCCGCTGCGCGGGCGGGCGCGTGCCGGGGCAGGCGTCTTCGCGGAAGACCTCGTAGGCGCTGGTGTCGAAATAGGGCACGTCGCGGACGTCGGCCCCGCCGCCGTCGCGGTTCGCCCCGTCGACCCGAGCGCCGGGGCCGCCGTCGGGGCCGCCTGTGCCATCGATGGTGCTGGCACAGCCGATCGAAATGCTCGCGAGGAGCAGGAATCCGGGTCGCATCCGCACGTGGGCCTCCGCTTCGAGGAAGGTGCTAGTGCAAAGCGCAGGCCCTGTCTCGCGCCGCTCGCATGCGCGTCGCACATCGCCGATCGTCAGGGGGCTACCGGCGGGGGCCCCGCTGGACGAAGAGCTACCGCACACACGAAGGAGCGCACGGCACGATGGAGTACACGGTCACGTTGATTCCGGGTGATGGGATTGGTCCCGAGGTGACGGCGGCGACGCAGCTCGTCGTGGCGGCCGCGGGGGTGAAGGTCGCGTGGGAGCCCTTCGAGGCCGGCGCGGCGGCGGCGGAGAAGTACGGCAACCCGTGCCCCGACGAGGCGATCGCGTCGATCCGGCGCAACCGCATCGCGCTGAAGGGCCCCGTGGGCACGCCCATCGGGGTGGGCTTCCGGTCGGTCAACGTGACGCTGCGGCGCGCGCTCGACCTCTACGCGTGCGTGCGCCCGGTGAAGAGCATCAAGGGCGTGCCCTCGCGCTACGAGGACGTCGACCTGGTGATCGTGCGCGAGAACACCGAGGGCCTGTACTCGGGCGTCGAGCACATGGTGGTGCCGGGCGTGGCCGAGAGCCTGAAGATCGTCACCGAGAAGGCCTGCCTGCGCATCGCGGAATACGCGTTCAGGTATGCGCGCAGCCACGGCCGGAAGAAGGTCACGGCGGTGCACAAGGCCAACATCATGAAGCTCACCGACGGGATGTTCCTCGACGTGACGCGGCGGGTGGCGAAGCGCTTCGCCGACGTGGAGTCGACCGAGGCCATCGTCGACGCGTGCTGCATGCAGCTGGTGCGCGACCCGGCGCGCTTCGACGTGCTGGTGATGGACAACCTCTACGGCGACATCCTGAGCGACCTGTGCGCGGGCCTCGTGGGCGGCCTCGGCGTCGTGCCGGGGGCGAACTTCGGCGAGAACTGCGCGGTCTTCGAGGCCGTGCACGGCAGCGCGCCCGACATCGCGGGCAAGGGCGTGGCCAACCCGACGGCGCTGATCCTGTCGGCGGCGATGATGCTGACGGCGATGGGCGAGCGCGACGCCGCGAAGCGGGTCGAGGACGCCGTGGCGTGGCTCTACGCGGAGACCGACGTGCGCACCTACGACCTCGGCGGCAGCGTCGGCACGATGGCCTTCGCCGAGACGCTGGCCAAGCGGGTGAGCTGACCTCACCCGCGCTGCCGCGCCGCCCTCTCCATGAATGGAGGGGGCTCCTCCCAGCTGCGCAGCTCGTGCTGAAACGCGAGCGTTTTCAGAAGCCCTCTCCATTCATGGAGAGGGCGGCGCGGCAGCGCGGGTGAGGTCGCTCAGTTCGCGAGCACGACGCCCGGCTGCACGTAGCGCACGGCGACCATGCCCGCGTCGGTCTCCACGACCTGGTGCGTGACGAGCGGCGCGGCGTGCGCCTCCTTCCACAGCGACGGGTCGGCCTCGCGCTGGTCGCGGATGATCGGGCCCAGCGCGAGGTGCGCGGCGATCGACGACGCGAGGCGCATGCGCACGGCCGACGCGGTGCTGGCCGACACGCCGAGGTTCAGGTCGAGGCAGTGCGCGCTCCAGCGGCGGCTGCGGCCCGGCTCGCTGACCGGCGGGCGGAGGATGACCGTGAAGGTCGCGAGCGGCGAAAGATCCATGGGGCGGTGCATCGGAGGGGCGCCGCGTCTATCACGCCGGCGCGGCGCGTCACAAGCCGCACCGACGCCCGCTCACGGCGGCGCCGGGCGGCGCAGCTGCGCGATCTCGTGGCGCGTCGCGGTGACGTCGGCCTCGACCTCCCACAAGCGGCCGAGCAGCATCGCGTAGCCGCCGCCGCTGATGACGACGGCGCTCACCGTCGCCCAGAGGCCGGGCAGGCGCCCGAGGCCGAAGCACGCCACGCCGAAGACCAGCAGCGCCGCGAAGACGCGGCGGTAGGTGGGCAGGGTGCGGCGGTAGTCGGCGAGGGTCTTGTCGGCGCGCGCGGCGCGGGCCTCGTAGCGGGCGATGCGCTCCCGCGCGTCGGCCGCGGTCACACGAAGAGCGAGCTGATCGAGTCGCTGTTGTGGATGCGCCGGATCGCCTCGCCCAGCAGCGGCGCCAGCGAGGCCTGGCGGAACTTCGCGTTGCCGTGCGCCTCGCCCCGCAGCGGGATCGAGTCGGTCACGATCACCTGCACCAGCGGCGAGTCGACGATGCGGTGCACCGCCGGGCCCGAGAGCACCGCGTGCGTGGCGGCGGCGTACACCCGGCGCGCGCCCGCGTCGGCCAGCGCCCGCGCGGCGTTGGTGAGCGTGCCCGCGGTGTCGATCATGTCGTCGAGGAGCACGCAGTCGCGGTCCTTCACGTCGCCGATGATGTGCATGACCTCGGAGACGTTGGCGCGCTCGCGGCGCTTGTCGATGATGGCGAGGGTGGAGTTCATGCGCTTGGCGTAGGCCCGCGCGCGCTCGACGCCGCCCGCGTCGGGCGACACCATCACCGGCTCGTCGAGCTTGAGCGCGCGGATCTCGTCGAGCAGCACCGGCATCGCGTACAGGTTGTCGACGGGGATGTTGAAGAAGCCCTGGATCTGCCCCGCGTGCAGGTCGACGGTGAGCACCCGGTCGATGCCCGCGGTGGTGATGAGGTCGGCGACGAGCTTGGCGCTGATGGGCGTGCGGCCGGCGACCTTGCGGTCCTGCCGGGCGTAGCCGTAGTACGGCATGATGGCGGTGATCGACTCGGCGCTCGAGCGGCGCAGCGCGTCGGCCATGATCAGCATCTCCATGATGGAGTCGTTGACCGGCGCGCAGGTCGACTGGAGCAGGTAGACCTCGCTGCCGCGCACGTTCTCGCCGATCTCCACGGCGATCTCGCCGTCGGAGAAGCGCCCCGCCTTCAGCCGCCCGAGGGGGGCCTGGAGCTGGTGCGCGATGGCCGCCGCGAGGGCGAGGTTGGCATTACCCGAGAAGAGGGAAATCGCTCTCGACATGGCCTGCACCTACGGCGCGCCGGTGGTGGCGGGGGGACGATTCGTCCGGGGCGCGGGCCGCGTCTATCACCCGGTCTCTTCGGGTGTCAACGAAGCCACAACCGGCGTCACCGCGCGCTCGGGCTTCACCACGCGGAGGCGCTCGAGCGTCATCGGCGACCACACCTCGCCCTCGGGCGAGCGCCGCCCCTGCGCGGCGCGGATGAAGCGCGCCGGCGTGTCGTCGCCGAGCAGCGCCGTCGCGACCTCGACGGGCCGCACCGCGCCCGCGTCGGTCACGCGGCTGTCGTACGCGATCGCGCAGAGCGAGCCCGAGTAGCCGACGCGCGCCACCATCGCCACCGCCGCCGCGTCGTCGACCGAGCACGACAGCACGTACGAGCCGACGTCGACGCGCTTGGCCAGGCCGCCCGCGGTGCGCATCACGAAGAGCGGGCTCTCGCGCTTCGCCGCGAGCTCGGCGCGCACGGCGTCGGCGTCGGCGAGGCCGCGGCCGCGCAGCCAGGTCCACGGCACGACCATGATGTAGGAGGCGACGTCGATGATCTTGCTGATCGCCGGGTCGCTCGGGCCGAGGCGCAGCGCCTTGGTGAAGACGAGCCCCTCGGGCGCGCCCGGGTTGAGCAGCTCGGGCAGGCGCTCGGGGTCGACGTCGACGGCGAGCTTCACGTCGACGTAGTCGTCGAGCGTGGCGACGCCCAGCGCGAGCGCCGGCGTGAACATCATCTCGGGCTTCGGGTGGAAGCCCTGCGAGTAGAACATCGGCAGCTCGGCCCGGCGGAACACCCGCGGAACCAGCCGCACGAGGTCGAGGTGGCTCTCGAAGGCCGCGCGCCCGGTGCGCTCATACGCGATGCGGTAACGCTTGGGCTCGCCCTGCGCGAACTGCGCCCGCGGGCGGCGCTCCTCCGGGGTCATGACCACCGGCTCCTTGGCGGCGGGGCGCGAGCGGGCGGTGAGCTGCTCGAGGTAGACGAAGCGCTCCTGGCGCATGTCGGTGAGGTCGCAGGCGACGCCGCAGTCGTAGCAGACGAGCTTGCGCGCGTCGGCGTGCGCGTCTTCGAGGTTGGTGTGGTGGATGAACTGCCCGACCACCTTGCCGCACGGGGGCGACAGGCGGTTGGCGAGGGCCTTGCGGTACTCGCGCAGCAGGAAGCCGTCTTCCAGGCCGACGTCGAGGTGGTCCCACGGGAGGCGGCCGGTGACGGGGATGGTGCCGAGCATCGCGGGCACGTCGACGTTGTGCGCGGCGAGCGCGGCCTGCCAGAGGTCCCAGCGCAGGCGCTCCTCCCACGAGTCGAAGCGGGCGCCGCTGCGGTACGCGGTCTCGATGACGTCGGCCAGGCGCCGGTCGCCGCGCGCGAGCACGGCCTCGACGGTGCTGCCGAGCGACTCGTGCAGCTTCAGGTCGACCTTCGCCTTGCGGGCGGCCTCGCGCAGCACGGTCTGCTTGCGCCAGATGTCTTCGAGCGCGTCCATCGCGCACCACTGGAAGGGCGTGTGCGGCTTCGGGACGTGCGTCGACACGCTCACGGTCACGGTCGGGCCGCGGCCCTTCTGCGCCTTGCGGCCCACGTCGCGGGCCTTGCGGCCGGTCTCGACGATGCCGACGACGTCCTCGTCCTGCTCGGTGGGCAGGCCGATCATGAAGTAGAGCTTCATCTTCGCCCAGCCGCGCGAGAAGACCCGCTCGGCCGTCTCCATGAGCTGCTCTTCGGTGACGTTCTTGTTCACCACGTCGCGCATGCGCTGGGTGCCCGCCTCCGGGGCGAAGGTGAGCCCCGTCGCGCGCACCGACTGGATCTCGTCGAGGAGTTCTTCGCCGAGGCCGTAGGCGCGCAGCGAGGAGACCGAGAGCGAGACCTTCTCGTCCTTGAGCTTCGCCATCACCTTCTTCACGAGGGGGGCGATGCACGAGTAGTCGGCGGTGCTCAGCGAGGTGAGCGAGGCCTCGTCGTAGCCGCCCTCCTTCACCGCGCGCACGATGGTGTCGACCACGCTCTCGGGCGAGCGCTCCCGCACGGGGCGGTAGATCATCCCGGCCTGGCAGAAGCGGCAGCCCTCGGTGCAGCCGCGGGCGATCTCGACCGAGATGCGGTCGAAGACCGTCTCCGTCGCCGCGACCGGGCCGTCGTGCGGAAAGGGGTACTTGTTGATGTCGTCGATGAAGGCGCGCTTCACCGGGAGGGTCGCCTCGGGCACGAGGCCGCGCGTCACGACCACGCGCTGCGAGTCGGCGTCGAAGGCCGTCTCGTAGAGCGACGGGACGTAGACGCCTTCGAGGGTGGCGAGCTGGCGCAGGCGCTCGGCGCGGGGCACGCCCGCGTCGCGCAGGGTCTTCCACATGAGCACGATCTGCGGCGCGACGGCCTCGCCGTCGCCGATGACGATGGCGTCGAGGAAGGGGGCCACGGGCTCGGGGTGCGTGGCCGTGGGGCCGCCCGCGAGCACGAGCGGGTCGTTCTCGCCGCGGTCGGCGGTGCGGAGGGGGATGCCGCCGAGGTCGAGCATCAGGAGGATGTTCGAGAAGGTGAGCTCGAACTGCAGCGAGAAGCCGACGGCGTCGAAGTCGCGCAGGGGCCGCGCGGACTCGAGCGAGACCAGCGGGATCGAGCGCTCGCGGAGGGCGGCCTCCATGTCGGTCCACGGGGCGTAGCAGCGCTCGGCGGCGAGGCGGGGGTGGCCGTTGAAGATCCCGTACAGGATCTTGAAGCCCAGGTGGCTCATGCCGATGTCGTAGAGGTCGGGGAAGGCCAGGGCGATGCGCGCGACGTCGGGGGTCCACGGCTTGACGACGGCGCCGTGCTCGCCGCCGAGGTAGCGCACCGGCTTCTCGATGCCGTGGATGAACGAGGCGTACGGATGCTCGGTGGGGTTCGACATGGCGCTGGTGACGCATGCGATGCGCGACGGGGCCCGCTGGTGTCAAGCGGCCCGGTGCCGTCGCTGGGGTTCGGGCGTTGGCCCTCACCCCAGGCAATAGCAGGTCGGCGCCCCGGGCATTGCCCGGGGCTGTCGAACCGGAAGCCGCGGTGCGGCACGCCTTCGAGCGCGGTGTTTCCGTCCGGAAGACGGAGAGGATTTCGGTCCGACAGCCCCGGGCAATGCCCGGGGCGCCGCCCTGTTCTTGCCTGGGGTGAGGGCCAACGCCCGAACCCCAGCGACCCCCGCGGATGGCATCACTTCGGAGAGGTGTAGAAGGGAAAGGGCTTCAGCCCCTCGGCACGAGCCGCGGACCCGTCACGCCCCGCGCTGCCCCCGCAGCCACCCCTCGAGCCGCAGCACCGGCGACGGCGCCGCCGCCCCCTCGATGAACACCGCGCTCTCGGGCCACGCGTCGCGCAGCCCCCCGTCGCCCGTCCAGTGCGCGCCGCCGGCCGCCCGCTCGAACATCAGCGCCTCGACCGCCCCGAGGTCGCCCAGCAGCGCCGCGAGCTCGTCGCCCGACATCGCCCCCGCGACCACCAGCAGCCGCCCGTCGGCCGTCGTCGCCAGCACCGTGCGCGGCGCCACCGTCGGGTCGTCCCACCCCGTGGCGGCGCCCGCGTGGCGCACCATCACGCCCTGCAGCGCCTCGCGCACCTCGGCCGCGACCGCCACGCCCGCCACGATCGACGCGACGCCGTCGCGCACCGCGAGGTGCCCGGCGTGCGCGCCCGCCACGAAGGGGAGCTGCACGCGCCCGTTCACGCAGAGCCCGCGCGGGGCGTCGAGGGAGGCGGCGGCGCCGAGCTCCACCGCGCCGAGCAGCGGGTGCTCGGCCGAGGGGACGTAGGCGCGGTCCTCGGCGACGAGGGTGGTGGC
>JAQBQI010000562.1 GCA_028287085.1 Myxococcaceae bacterium | reverse complement strand
GGCCCGCGCGCCGCCGCCCGGGGCCGAGCGCACCAGCGACGACGCGTCGCCGAGCGAGGTCGGCACCGGCGGCTCGCTCTCGGTGCCCGCGGTGGTCTGCCACTCGCCCGCCGCCTGCCACGCGTCGCGCAGCGCCCGCTGGAAGCGCTGCACCGTCGGGGTGCGCTCCTTGGGCGACTGCTTCATCGCGGCGGCGATGGTCTCCCACACGCCGCGCGGCACGTCGTCGCGCAGCGTGACGAGGCGGTCGAGCACCTGCCCGCGGCTCTCCTTGATGAACTGCCACCAGGTCTCGCGCCCCTCCGGGCGGGGCAGCGCGGCGAGCGAGAGCATCTCCGTCAGGATCACCGCGAGGGCGAAGACGTCGGCGGTGGGGGGTTCGTTCCAGCGGCCGCCGTGCTGCTCGGGGCTCTGGTACTCCCACCACGCGCCGATCGAGCCCGCGCGGGCGCCCGGCGAGAAGGGCGCGAGCCCGAAGTCGCCGACCTTGACGTGGTGCTGCCCCGGGCTGACCCGCCGCAGCAGGATGCTGCGCGGCGTGAGCGCGCGGTGCACGACGGGCTGCGGCGCCACGGCGTGCGCGAACTGCATCGCGTTGCAGACCTTGTCGAAGATGCGCTGCACCACCGTGAGCCCCGGGCGCGTGCCGGCCTGGCGGTGGCCCCCGAGCCAGTTGGCGAGCGAGCGGCCCTCGAGGCGCTCGGTGACGACGTAGAGCCGACCCTCGGTCTCGCCCCCCGCGATGACGCCGAGGATGCCCGGGTTGCTCACCGGGCGCAGGCGCGCGACGAGGGCCTCGAAGTCCTCGCGCGTGGCGGCGCCGCTCGGGTTGGGGGGGCAGAGAAACTCCACCTGCGCGGGCGAGTCGGGGCGCTGATGGTCGTGCGCGCTCCAGCACTCCCCGAGGCCGACGTCCGAGAGGAGCGAGTCGAGCTCGAAGCGCTGCGCGATGCGTTGTCCTCGGCTGGCGGTGACTTCCACCCTGCGGGTGCTCCTACGGCTTCGGGGCGGTGGGCGCGGCGATGAAGCTGCGCTGGTAGTTCGGGTCATCGACGGCCGCCGCGAAGGGCGTCGCCGACAGCGGCCGCTCGGTGTCTAGCATCACGGCGAGCTCGCTGGTCTCGCGGTGGCCGATGCTGCCCTCGTAGGCGCCCGGGTGCGGCCCGTGGGGCAGGCCCATCGGGTGGTACGACACGCTGCCGGGCCCGACCCCGCGGCGCGACGTGAAGTTGCCGCGCACGTAGAAGAGCACCTCGTCGCAGTCGACCGAGCTGTGCGGGTACGGGCAGGGGATCGCCTCGGGGTGGAAGTCGACCACCCGCGGCACGAAGCTGCAGATGAGCGCGCCGCGGGTCGCGAAGGTGCCGTGCCAGTCGGGCGGCAGGTGCACGAGCCCGGCGCGGGGCTGGAAGTTCAGGATCGGGAAGACGAAGGGGTAGACCGCGCCGTCCCAGCCGACGACGTCGAGGGGCGGGTGGTCGAGCTCGAAGGCGTGCCAGCGGTCCTGGCGCTTCACCACGATCGTGCGGATGCCCTCGTCGAGGGGGCCGCGGAAGGCGACCGGGCGGAAGTCGCGGTGGCAGTAGGGCGCGTCCATGCGCAGCTGGCCGGCCTCGTTGCGCCACTTGCGCGGCACGCGCAGGCCGCCGCGGCACTCGACGACGAACCAGTGCTGCGCGACCCCGGGCGTGAGCAGGATGCGGTGCGGCAGTCCGCGCGGGATGACCACGTAGTCGTCGGGCCCGAAGGGCAGGTCGCCGAGCAGCGAGCGCACGGTGCCGCCGCCCGCGTGGACGAAGATGCAGTCGTCGGCGTCGCCGTTGACGACGTAGACGGGGTCGTCGGCGTCGGGGAAGGCCGCCGAGAGCACGACGTCGTCGTTGAAGAGCAGGGGCGTGCGGGCGTCGACCGGGGGCCCCGCCCGGCGGGCCATCGACTGGGTGAGGTAGTGCCGCTTGCGCAGGTCGCCGGGGGGCAGCGCCTCCGGGGCGGGCCAGCCGTGGGGCGAGGTCGCGGGCGAGTGCGTGTGCGGCCGGTGCTCGTGGTACGCGATGGTGTACGGCCCGTCGAAGCCCTCGCGGGTGATGCACTCCTCGTGGCGCAGCGCCCCCGACGCGTCGCGCGACGCGATGTGGTGCTTCGCCGGAACCTCTCCGCGCACGATGCGTTCGAGCATTAGGGGGACCTTCGACCTTTCGCGGTGCAGTCTACGGCTGGGCGTCGGGCTGCGCCTCGGGGCGCGAGGCCCGGTACGCGTCGAGCGCCTGGAGGTTGGCCTCGACCCGCAGCAGCGTCGGGCACCCGCCGAGGTCGACGCCGAAGCGCCGGCACGCGTAGAGCTGCGGCACGAGGCAGCAGTCGGCCATGGTCACCTCGTCGCCGACCAGGTAGCGGCTCGCGGTGTGGGCGGCCTCGGCCTCGAGCGCCTCGACCCCGCGGCCGACGAAGTGACGGGCCCAGGCGACGGGGTCGCCCTTGAGCTCCTCGCGCACGAAGCGCATGACCTCGAGGTTCTGCAACGGCTGCACGCCCGCGTTCACGATCTCGGCGAGCTGCCGCACCTTGGCGCGCACGAAGGGCATCGCGGGCAGCAGCGCGGGGCCGGGGCAGGTCGCGTCGAGGTGCTCGATGATGGCGAGCGACTGCCCGAGGCGCATCACCTCGCCGCCCTCGACCCACTCCAGCGTGGGCACCTGCCGCATCGGGTTGAGCGCGCGGTACGCGTCGCCGTGCTGCTCGCCGCCCTCCTTGACCAGCGAGACGGCGACGTACTCGTACGCGATGCCCTTGTGGGCGAGGGCGTAGCGCACTCGCCACGAGGCCGAGCTGCGCCAGTAGTTGTAGAGCTTCACGCGCGCACCACCCGCTGCTCGATGGCGCCGAAGAGGTCGCGGCCCGCGGCGTCGGCCATCGCGATGCGCACCACCTGGCCCTCGACCAGGAAGGGCGTCACGGCCTTGCCGGTGTCGAGCACCTCGCGGGTGCGCCGCTCGGCGAGGCACGAGACGCCGCGCGCGGGGTCGACGTTGGAGACCGTTCCGCTGCCGACGATGGTGCCGGCGGTGAGGGCGCGCGACTTCGTGACGTGCGCGATGAGGTCGTAGAAGGAGAAGTGCATCTCGGAGCCGGCGTCGGCGTCGCCCACCGTCTCGCCGTCGAGCTCGGTCTTCAGGCGCAGGTGCACCCGGCCGCCGTGCCAGGCGTCGCCCAGCTCGTCGGGGGTGAGCGCGAAGGGCGAGAAGGCCGTCGAGGGCTTCGAGCAGAAGAAGCCGAAGCCCTTGGCGAGCTCGTCGGGGATGAGGTTGCGCAGCGTGACGTCGTTGACCAGCAGCACCAGCCGCACGTACGGCGACGCGTCGCGCGCCGCGGTCTGCATCGGCGTGTCGCCGAGCACCACCGCGACCTCGGACTCGAAGTCGAGGCCCCACGCCGGGTCGACGAGCGGGATCGCGTCGCGCGGCCCGAGGAAGGTCCCCGAGCCGCCCTGGTAGACCAGCGGGTCGGTCTCGAGCGTGGGCGGAGGTTCGGCGCCCCGCGCCTTGCGCACGAGGCGGACGTGGTTGAGGTAGGCGCTGCCGTCGATCCACTCGTAGGCGCGCGGCAGCGGCGAGTGCAGCCGCGCGTGGTCGAGCGGCAGCGCGTCGCCTTCTCCCCCCGCGAGCGCCCGCAGGAGCGGCTCGCAGCGCGCCCAGTCGTCGAGCGCGGCCTGCAGCGTCGGGGCCACCGTGCCGGCCGGCCGGTAGCGCTGGCCGTCGGGGAGCACCACGATCAGCGCGCCGTCGCGCGAGCCGTCTCGGAGAGTCGCGAGTCGCATCGGATTCCGAGGCGCATACCACCATCGCGCGATCGCCAGCAACGCCCCCGCCGACGCTGTATGGTCCCCTCCATCCCCGCCGTGCGCGTGCCGCTGCACATCAAGCTCGCCGTGAGCTACCTGCTGGTCGTCGGCCTCGTGCTCGTGCCGACGGCGGTCTACCTCCAGACCTCCCTGCGCAAGAGCCAGCGGCACGCCGTGCGCGTCGAGCTGCAGGGCGAGCTGCGCAACCTCACCGCGCGCCTCGACGCCGCGCCCCCCGAGCAGCTCACCGCGCGCATCGACATCCTCTGCGGCGCACTGCCGCTGCGCATGACCGTGGTCGACCCGGCGGGCCGCGTGCTCTGCGACTCCCAGCGCGCCAACCTCGGCAACCACCGCGACCGCGAGGAGATCCGCGCGGCCTTCGCCGACGCCGAGGGCTCGTCGATGCGGCGCTCGGCCACCACCGGCGAGCTCACCCTCTACGTCGCGCGGCGCTTCCCCGGGCACGGCCCGGCCCGCGGGGTCATCCGCCTCGCGCGCCCCGTGTCGGCCGTCGACGTCGCCTCGGTCGAGGTCGCCGGCGTCGTGCGCTCCACCAGCGCCATCGCCCTCACCGTCGCCGCGCTGCTCAGCCTGCTCGCCGCCCTCGTCGCCTCGCGCCCGCTGCGCCACATGGCCCAGGCGGCGCGCTCGTTCTCCGAGGGCGACTTCGCCGCGGAGCTCCCCACCCCCAGCGACGACGAGATCGGCGAGGTCGCCACCGCGCTCGACCTCCTCGCCGCGCAGCTGCGCGGCAAGCTGCTCGCCTCGGGCGCCGACCGCAGCACCCTCTTCGCCCTGATGGACGAGCTCCCGGTGGGGCTGATCCTGTACGGCGCCGACCGCCGCCCGGCGCGGGTCAACGGCGTCGCGCGCCGCCTGCTCGGGCTGCGCCCGCACGACGAGCAGGCCCGCTGCGCCGAGCTGCCCGAGCTCCCCGGCTGCCGCGAGGCGGTCGACCGGGTGATCGTCGACGGCTTCACCCGCGAGGTCGCCCTCGCGCCGGCCTGGCTCGCGGGCGCCCCGCGGCGGGCGCGCTGGGTCGCGGCCT
>JAQBQI010000552.1 GCA_028287085.1 Myxococcaceae bacterium | reverse complement strand
CGAGCCCCGAGCGCTCCGCCAGCGAGCCCGACCCGTCGCGGTGCCCGCGTCCGCCCCGCAGCTCCGCGACGTGGGCCCACGTCTCCTCCTGGCTGGGTCGTTGGCCTCGCAGCGCGTGCAGCGCTCGCTTGCGCCGGAACGAGGGCTCGGCCGCACGCTCGGCCGTGACGAGGTCGGCGCGCTTGCCCCGCGACGAGCGGCCCGCCTCGACGCACGACACCCGCAGCGTCACTCGCACGCCCGGTCGCACCACGCGCGGCGTGTCGACGATGCGATCCTGCAGGCCCGCCGTCAGCAGGTCGCCGTCGCTCACCAGCACCGCCTGCGCGCTCTCGTTGAGCAGGGACAACGCGCGAAACCACGGTCCCTCCCCCGCGTCGGTCTCCTCGACCCGCGCGCTCCCGGCGGCGATCACCTCGCGCAGCGTCCGCACGGGCAGCGCCACCGGCCCCGTCGGAAAGAGCGGGAACACCTTCAGTCCCCCCGCGCCGCTCGGCTCGCCCACGTTGAAGAGGCCTTCGAATGTTTGCAGTGCTTCCATGGCTATTCCCCCTTCAGTCCAGTTTCACGCGGCCGTCGGCCGCCACTCGCACGAAGGTGCGCGCGGGCAGCACCACCGCCCGCAGAACGCCCGTGGCGTCGACCTCGCCCGAGAGGCAGATCCGGTTGGGTCCCTCGAAGCGCGCACCGCCCAGGTGCTTGTTGTGCGCGCTGAGCACGACACGGTCCCACGCGGCGTCCGCGGTCCTGGAGAGCGCCTTCTCGCGGAGCTGCGGCGGCAGCCACTCGTGCTGCAGGGGCAGACGCCTCGCCGCGAGCGCGGCGCACTGTGGAGCGAGGGGACCTGGCTCCATCCCCGCGTGCACGAAGAGCCACCGACCGGTGTCGTGCAGCCACGGCAGCGACGCCAGGAAGGCCCGGTGGCGCGCAGGAAAGCGCGCGACGAAGTCTGCCAGCGTGTGTGCGCCGTAGGCGGCGGGGGTGCCAAGCCCGGGGTTCCAGTAGTTGCGACTCCAGCGCTGGTACCAGACCTCGTCGGGCGTGGTGCCGGGCCAGCCGAGCGCACGGAGCAGGGCGAGGTCGTGGTTGCCCAGGATGGGGACGAAGCGCTCACTGAGGCGCTCGCGCAACGCGATGAGGTCGTCGAGCAGCGCGGGGATCTCTCGGCCGTTGTCGACGTAGTCACCGAGCGTGCAGACGTGGAGGCGGGCGCCGAACTCGGCTTCGGCCCAGTAGAGGAGGGCGTTGAAGTGGGCGCGGTGGCCGTGCAGGTCGGCGACGGCGAGCCAGACGGTGTCGTGCGGGGCGAGGTCGTTCATGGAGAGGCTCCTTCTGCCCCACACTGATGGGCACCCCCCGCGAGGAAGTCAGCGCTTCGTAAGGTTACGGGGCGGGGAGGACCTCGATGCGCGACGGGTCGAGCGGCAGGCGGGAGAGCGAGAGCTTCACCTTGTCGACGTGGGTGATGGCGTGGGCGGGGACGAACAGCGACGCCACCGACTCAGCGAGTCCCAGTTTGTCGACGGCGTCCCGAACCAACTTGCGGGTGGTCGATCGCAGGCTGCTCCACTCCTCGTTGGGTGCGATCGCCGCCCACGGGCTCGCCGACGCCGCAGCGGGGACGGCCAACAGCTTCGCCACGGGTCCCGAGCTCGCCGCCCAGGTCGGGTCGAGCCTCTTCATCCGATGGAGCGTCCGGTGGAGATGCGCCTCGAAGTCGTCCGCGGAGATCGTTCCGTCATCCGCGGACGTGCAGCGATTCGACGCGAGCGTCGCGTACCACGCGAACTGCCGTGCCGGGAGCGCCACAGGGTGATCGCCCACGCGCACGGAGCGGGCCGCGAGGTCGATCGTGAGCATCGGCGGCGTGCGCTCGACGGCGGCGTCGGTGCGCGCCAGGGCCTCGGCGTAGGTCGCCGGCACGCGCTCACCCAGGAGGCGTCGCAGCTTCGGGACGGGGAGGTCGATCAGGCGCACCGCCACCGTCCGCGCGTCGATGAGGTCACCCCCGCGAGAGCGTACGAGCGGGACACGCTGCTCAGGGAAGAAGAACCCGCTCCCTCCCTCGACGCGGGTGTCGCTCACGCGCACGTCGAGCAGGCGGTCCTGCGGGCGGGCGAGGAGCTGGAAGGCGACGGCGTCGAGCGCGCTCATGCTTCGCCGCCGGCCGCCGAGGAGGGTGAAGACGACGGGGTCGTCGCCGGCTGCCTCGAGCGCGGCGAGCGCGGTGGCCCAGCGGGCTTCGTTCCAGGCGAGTGTGTGGGCGGGCTCCCAGTCGTCGTCGATGGCGGCGCCGTCGGCGTGGACGCGACGCAGGAAGAGGGCGTCGCGCGGGAGGACGTCGCGGCCGAGGACGGCGTGCATCTGGTCGAGCGCGCCGTCCGCCGCGAGGAACTCCCGATCGAGGTAGTGGGCGCCGCGCGCGTAGGTGAGCAGGAAGGCGGCGCGCACCCGGAGGCGGTGCTGCCGGGCAAGCGCCCAGAGGGCCTCGGCCAATGGCGCGGGGTTGGGGCCGAGGTCACCGACCAGGACGCAGGGGATCACTTCGATTTGAGCAGCCGGGTGAGTTCGGGATCACCCCCCATCAGGGGCCGGAGGTGGCCCATGACCTCGCGGCGCAGACGCGAATCTGGATGGGCCACATGGAGTGCGGTGAGGAAGTCGGCGACCTGTTTGCGCACGGCGACTTCGGTCGGGTGCAGCCCATCGAAGCGCCGGTCCAGGAGGTGATGGGTGCCGTCCTCAGCAAGGCGCGCGACGTCGTCGAGCAGGATCTCGACCTGGCGGGCGCGGGGGCCGATGCCGTTCTCGTGCTCCCCAACGCGCACGAAGCTCAGTGGGTATCTCCTCTTCTCGTGCTCCGCGATGGCGTCGAAGTGGAGCAGGGTGCCGACGGGTGCGTCGCGTCCCCCGTCGTCGCGCCGTGTGGCGCGCGCCACGGAGTCGAGCACGCGGCCGACGTTCGGGTCGGCCATGCCGAAGCCGACGAACAGCATGTGGCGGGTCACCAGCTGCGCTTCGACGACGCCGCGAAACGCCGACCGCCAATCGTCAAAGCGTTCGTAGTCACGTTCGGTGATGACGATGTCGTCGAGTCGATCGACCGACCCGTGGAGCTTGAGCAGCCAGCGCCGACCTGCGCCGACGCGGCCGTGGGGGATGACCTCGAACGGACTTCCCGCCGCGTCGGCAGCGTCCTCGAGCAGCTGGTCGTAGTTGAGCGTCACGAATTCGCGAATTGGCATCGACGCGAGCAGCGCGTGGCCGAGCGCGTGCCTCGCGGCACAGCATCTGGCCGCGATCGCCGCGCGGAAGGCCCTCGGCCCCATGATCTGTTCGACCCACGAGGCGTAGCGCACCAGGTCTTCGGTGGGCTCGGGCCCGCGCAGGTTGACCCCCTGGGCGACGCCCCGGAGGAGGCCGGACCAGTTCGGGAGCCCGGCGTTCATGCTCAACCCCGCGCCCACCAGGGCGGTAAGGTTCCCGTGGCGGGCGTGCGCCGCGAGCCCGCGAGCGACCTCGTGCAACGCCGACTCAAGCCCCGTCGAGACATCGCCATGGCGCATCGAGCGGGTGACCTGGAGCGCCGCATAGGTCTCCTCTTCGCCCGCGACGATCGCCACGTCGACCTCGCGCTCGACGACGAACGCGTCGAGGACGTCGAGCAGTGCGACGATCGCGTCGCCCTTGTGGGCTCCCCAGTTGTGCTGCCCGGTCGCGACTACGTGAAGCGCGATCAGGGGCTTGCAGCGCTCGCTCACCGGCTTCGTCCCCTGCAGGTCCGCCGCAGCCCGTTGCAGGAACTCCGACACGCCCTCCATCGCGCGCGTGAGCGTCGTGGCCGAGTCCAGGCCGACCTTCGCCACCCAGAGCGCGGGACCTCGCTCGCTCGCTCCGAGGGGACGTACTCGCTTCGAGCTGCTCTCCCACGACTCGTCAGCCTGCTTCATGCGCAGCTTCGATTCGTCATCGAGGAACCAGATCTGCTTCGGCGTGTTGTTCTCGTATGCCGGCACGAGGCGCGCGTCACAGCGAAGCTTTCGAACGTCGCCCCTGACGACGAAAACGTGTCCACCCATGTCTGCTCCCTCACTCAACTTCTCACGCTGAACAAGGCACCTTCAACATCGATCGGACACCGCCCTGTCGATCGTCCGAGCCGAGCCTCGCCGGGTGATCGCTGCCCACGACCCTGCGCGAGGCTCGACGTCTGCGTCGGCATGTCCACGGCTGCTACATCGAGCCCGCTATCGCTTCGCCCCCAACAGTGAAACCATCGTCGGCCGGGAGGGGGCATCGATCTCGACGATCCGACTCGGCTGCCCACAGCGCACATCCACATGACCCCAGATCAAGAGCTGACCGTCGCACCGCCCAACCTTTCGCGGCCGATCGAACAATGGTTCCCCTCCGCTGCGGTACGCGCGGCGTGCATGGGCTGCCTCGCCGACGTGATCGCGCGCGCGCACTCCCTCGGGCCCGCCCGCTGGGTGCTCACCCTCACCTCGGGCTCGGCGCTCAACCTCTCGGTGGGACAGTTCCTCGTGCTGCGTTTCCAGGACAATGGCGACGCGAAGATCGCGCTTGTCGAGTCCGCCCTCGATGCGCCTGTCACCGCGGTCTTCGCCGACCTCGGCACATCCTCGGAGCCCTTCGCCCTCGCGCCCGAGGTCGTGGTGCGCGCGCTCCCCGCCGAGGCGCTCGCGGTCCTCCTGCCTCGGCTCCGCGCCGCGCTGGAGCAGGCCGTCGACCGCGCGGCAAAGACGGTCGCCCATCGGACGGGCTACTACTCGTACCTCTCGCCCGGCGCGCTCGCGCTCGTCGAAGCCGAAACCGGGCGCACGCTGCCTCGGCCCGACTACGGCATCGTCGACGATGCGAGCCCGTCGGCTTCTCCGCTCCCCCCTGACCAAGGCGATGACCATCGTTGGAGCGACGCCGAACTCCTCGAAGCGTGGCGCACCTTCGACCCGGCGACCGCCCCTTGGATCGCCGACGGCGCACGCCTCGTGACGGAAATGGCGGCGGCCGACGAGGCGACCTTCACCGCGCGCGCCACCCAGCAGCGGCTTTGGAGCGGCCGGGTCGTGGCGAGCGCGGGCATGGGCGAGGCCATCAACGTCAGCGCGGCCTTCGACGACCCCGAAATCCTTCGGCGTCTGGACGGACTCCGTCATCGCGAATGGCCGAGCGACGTCGACGACTGCGCGCGGGCGATCCAGGCGGAGTTCGATGCCGTGATGGTGCGCCTGATCACCGGCCTCGGCGTCCGGGCGCGTCCGACGGCCAAGCTGCTCCGCACCTTCGCGATCCTCGTCCCGACCCACCTGACGGGCCTGCTCCAGAGCGATGCGCGTGCGAAGGCCGTCCGCCGGCTGCTCGGCCGCGCCCCCGCCGGTGGGGCGATCGCCGAGCAGGTGCAGATCCGGGCGCGTCTGCGGAGCGTGCTCGGCGACGAGGCCACGCTCGCGGAGCACGTCCGTCGCTCGCGCTTCGCGTGGCGGATCCAGGCGCAGCCGCCGCCCGTGTTGGGCTCGATCGCGCCCCCGATCACCACGCCGCCCACGCCACCACCGTCAGACGCCCCCGACGCTCCTCGGCTCGAGCTGTGGCCCATCGGGAGGCAGTACCGAGGCGTCGGCGCCATCGGCGGGTACGCCGGAACGTGGCGCGACATCCTCCGCGCGGCGCTGCCGGGACAGAGCGTCGAGGTGCTCGTCGACGAGGTACGCGCCGCGGGCGTGTCGGCCTCCGCGAAGACGATCGGATATTCGGTCTCGCGCCTGTACGGGATGGAGCTTCTCGTGCGCGAGGGCGGCCTCCATCGCCCCTCTCCCGAGGGCCTGTTGATCTTGGACGGTGACGACGCCCCTCTCGTCGAGCGCCTGTTGGTGAGCACGTACGGTTTCGCCCAGCTCCTTCGCTTCCTCATCGCGGCGCCGAACGGCCTCCCCAAGCAGGAACTCATCGCCCGGATTCGGCAGCGGTATCCGGCCTGGAACTCGGACTTCGTACCGAACGTCCTGGTCGCGTTCTTCGTCGACCTCGGCCTCATCGAGGTGTTGCCCAACGACCACCTGCGGCTCACCGAATACGGCGTGCAATGGCACGCCCGGTTGCCCGAGGTGCTGCCCGACCCGGCGGTCGCCGCCACCACCCCGGTGGCCGGTCTCTCGCCGTCCTCGACGACCGTCGTCGCGACCGTCGCGGCGCCGTCCTTCGACGAGCTCAAGACGGCCTTTCGCGACGCCGCGGAGACCCGCGCCTTTGTCCTCGACGACGGCACCCTCCGCTCCCTGCACGTCGCCTGGACCTGCCATCCCTCCAAGCATTTCATCCTCCTCTCTGGCCTCTCGGGCACCGGCAAGACCGCCGTCCTCCGCCACTACGCTCACACCTGGTGTCGCGTCCGTGGCCTCGCCCCCAAGCACCACCTCGCCGTCGTCGCGGTGTCGCCCGACTGGCACGACCCGTCCGGACTGCTCGGCTACTTCAACCCGCTCCACGAAGACCCGACCTACCAGATCGAACCCGCGCTCCAGCTGCTGCTCGCGGCCGACGCCGACCGCGCGAATCCCTACTTTCTCGTGCTCGACGAGATGAACCTCGCGCGGGTGGAGCGCTACCTCGCACCGCTCCTCTCGGCGATGGAGACCGGCGACCCCATCGCGCTTCACGCCTCGCCCGAGGCGGTGAACGGGGTCCCTCCGAGCGTCGCGTGGCCGCGCAATCTCTTCCTCGCGGGCACCGTGAACATGGACGAGTCGACCCACGCCTTCTCGGACAAGGTGCTCGATCGCGCATTCACGCTCGAGTTCTGGGACGTCGACCTCCCGCGCTTCTTCGAGCGCCGCTCCCAGCGCCACCCGGCGACCGAGGCGTGCCTGATGGCACTCCACGACGCGCTCCGACCCGCGCGCCGCCATTTCGGCTATCGCACCGCCGGCGAGGTGCTCGACTTCACCCTGGGCTCGCTGGGAGCGGGCGAATCCGAACCTAACGCGATGGACCTGGCGGTCTTCTCGAAGGTCCTGCCGCGCCTCCGTGGCGACCAGGACCCGGACCTCCAACGCGCCCTCAAGCTCGCCTCGGAGATCGCGGCGCAGCACGGCCTGACCCGGTCGGCCGAGAAGCTCCGCGTGATGCAGCAGCGCCTCCAGGCGACGGGCGTGACGCGCTTCTGGTCGTGACATGAGGGTCGTCGATTCCGAGGGCCGCGCGGCGCCCTTCGACGAGGGCGTCCTCATCCTCGAAGAGAACCGCGAGTACCAGATCCACCTGCGCGGCAACGAGGGCGTGACCTCCTGCCACCTCGGGCCGGTCGCGTTGGCGCGCAGCGTCGACGGCACGGCCTTCGTCCTCCACGTGGGCCACACCGTCGGTCGGATGGAGCTCGTCCTCGACGCGCCTCCAACGACGCTTCGGCAACCCGTGGAGGTGCGTCCGCGCGCCGAGAAGCTCGACGTCGCCGCCTGGTCCGCGCTCGTCGACGACCTCGCGGCCTGGCTGCCCGATCTGCTGCTGGGGCTGTCGACCGCGAGCGGCGGCAGCGTGAGCCTCGCCGGCGTCCAGGCGGGCCTCGCCGTCGCCGCGATGGAGCCCCTGCTCGACCCGCTCCTCGAGGCCATCGCCGCGGTGGTGCGCGCACCGACGACGCTCGACCGCGAGCGCCCGGTCGACCGGCGGATGCACGCCATTCGTCGCGTGCGACCGGAGACGCTGCGGTGGGTTGCGCGTCACCCGGAGGTGGCGGCCACCCTGACGGGCAGCGCCTCGGGCGCGCAGGCGCCGGGCGACCCCTGGGTGCCCACCCGGGTGCCCGACGCGACGGTCGACCACCCGGCCAACCGCGCCGTCCGCTGGTACGCCGAGCGGGTCGCCGCGGCGCTCGATCCGCTCGTCCCCGCCCTGCGCAAGGCATCGTCGGGCTTGATGGACGACACGGCGGCGTGGTGCCTCGCCCTCGCACAGTCACTCGAACGGGCCAGCGCTCGCCTGCGCCACCTCGTCGCGTCGACCTTCCTCGTGGATCTTCGCGCGGCTCCGCCGGACGAGGGCGCGATGCTCACGCTCCAGGACGAACCCCGCTACGCCAGGGTGATGCGGCTCGCGCGGCGGATCCTGGGCGCCCGCTTCTCGGCCGACTCGCCAGCGGGCGAAGCGCTCGCGCCGGTTCGCGCCAGCTTCGAGCTCTACGAACTCTGGTGCCTGCTCGCCGTCCGCCGGTCGCTCGACGCGGCCATCGGCGCCGCCCCGTGGGGGCACGGCACGCTCGGCGAGGACACGCTGCTCGCGCACGACCTCGGCGGCCTCACGCTGCACCGCCCACACGCCAGCGGAACCCTCGTCATCGGGTACAACCACACCTTCAGCGCCCAGGCGGGTCGAGCGCGACACGCGCTGACGGGCGAGCGCCGGCCCGACCTCGTCGTGCAGTGGCGTGCGGGCGACGGCGAGGGCGCGTGGGTGGTGCTCGACGCGAAGTACCGCGTGCAGCGTGCGTCGATTACCGAGGCCTTCGCGTCCCTGCACGTCTACCGCGACGCCCTGCTCCTCCGGCATCACGGCGGCAAGCCACGAGCCGGGCTGCTGCTGGTGCCCGAGGTCGCGGAGGGTTGCGTTGCCTGGGCCGCCGAAGACTTCCTCGCAGGCCACGGCCTCGGCCTCTGGCGGTTGCGACCCGGCGAGGCGGAGAACGGCGCCCTCGGTCGCTGGGTGCTGGGTCGACTCGGCCTCGCCTGACGGACCGGCACCCGTCCGCGCTCGCATCCATCCCGCGCGCCTCGCGCTCACGCCACCGGAGGCGACCCGCGACGCTCCAGCCCGCTGCGGTACACGGTCATCGTCGCTCCTACGCCGCCCGCCAGCTCATCGAGCGCGAAGGCTTCGCTCGTCCCGTTGGCGCGCGCGAAGCCGAGCAGCGCATGCATGTGTGCGAGCCCCTTCGCGGCGTCGGGGTCGGTCATCACGTCGAACGAGGGCTCGAGCAGCGCCCTCGGCAGGAAGACCACGCACTTCGCACGCGCCCGGCTGACCGACACGTTGAGCCGCGGCAGTGAGTAGATGAACGCCGCCTCCTGCGCCGCGGTCTCCGGGTCGCTCACCCCGTAGCTCACCAGCACCGCGAGGCTCTCCTGTCCCTGCATCTTGTCGACGGTGTCGACGAAGGGCACGTACGCCCACTCGCGCCGCGCCGCGAGCTCGCGCCGGATCGCCCGGATCTGCGCGTGGTGCGGGCTCACGATGAAGAGCCCGCGCTTCCAGAAGCCCTCGTCGCCCTTCATCCCGTCGAGGTACACGCGCCCCTTGCGGGGGTTGTGCATCCGCGCCCGCAGCGCCGCCGTCAGTTCGGCCACCAGCGCGGCCTCGACGCGGTTCTCCACCGCCGCGCGCACGCCGTCCGAGACGCACACCACCAGCGGGTACGCCGGGTCGAGCGCGAACTCCACGAGCCGCTCGACCATCGTCGCGGGTGCTCTCGCGGGCGCATCCAGCACCAGGCGCTGCGTCGCGATGACCTCGTTCGCGGGGCGATACGCGTCGGTGTAGAGGGTCGCCGAGAAGCGCGAGAGGGTCGCGTTCATCCGCCAGTTCTCGGAGAGCTGCCAGGTAAAGGGTTGCCGCGGGTCCTGCCGCGCGCGGAGGTACGCGAAGACCGAGTCGTGCAACCCGGGCAAACCATCGGCGCTCTCGGGGTAGCGCCCCTTGATGATGGGCGGCAGCTGCAGATCGTCGCCCGCGAGCACGAGCCGCCCGCCCGGCGCCAGTGCCGCCGAGGCCAGCGCCAGCTCGCCGAACTTCATCTGCGAGGCCTCGTCGATGATGACCAGCTCGAAGGGCTCGGTCGCCGCCTCCATCAGCTTGCGGAGGCCGTGCACCGTCGCGCCGACCACCACGGCCGCGCCGTTGAGCGAGGTCGCCCCGTCGAGCTCGAGGTGCGCCAGCGACTCGCCCTTCGGGCTGCGCGGCTCGCCCAGCTTCACCACCCGCAGCGTCGGCGCGTCGGCGACGGCGGCGAGCTGCGCGACGATGCCCGCGAGGAGGTTCTCGATCGCGGCGTGGGTGAACGCCGCCACCGTCACGCGCAGGGTCTTGCCGGTGGCGGCGCGGGCCCGCGCGAGACGCAGCACGGCCTCGGCGAGGAAGTGGGTCTTGCCGGTTCCGGGCGGTCCCCAGACGAGCGTGAGGCGGCGGGCGGCGAGGTGCGCGAAGGCGGCCTCCTGGCTGGGCGTGAGACCTCCGCGCGCGGACTCCGTCGCGACGGCCGCACGAAAGCGCGCCGACTCCGCCACGGGCGCGTCGAAGCCTGCGGGGTCGCGCACCAGCGCGAGGAAGTCGCTGGCGGGTTCGGCGTCGATCTGGTGCAGGCGCTTCACGATGCGGTCGGAGGTGAAGTCCGAGACGCGCGGGTGCAGCACGCGCCGGGCGCCGATCGCGAGCGTGGGCGGCTGCCCCTTGCTCGCGTGGCGCTCGACAACCAGCTCGCGCACGAGTCCAGTGCCCGCGTCGACGACCTTGTCGACCACCTTCGCGAGCCCGAGCAGCGGCGTCGGCGTCGGAAACCACGCCCGGTAGTCGTCGAAGGCCATCTGCGCCTGCTCGCCGGCCTCGTCGTCGGTGGCCACGAGGCGGTTCCAGAAGTCGTCGAGGTCGAGGTGCGAGTCGTCGAGCGTCGAGCCCACGCGCCAGCGGTCGGCGCCGAGGTGTTCGAGCGGGATGCGGGTGCCGTCGCGCTCGCGCTCCGCGACGGGGCGCGTGCGCGAGGTGCGGCACTCGAGCGCGTTGGAGAGCGACTCGTAGCGGGTGACGAAGGCGACCCGCGACAGCTCCACGTGCGCGAACTCGAAGCGCTCGGGGAAGCGGAACTTCGGCGGCCACGCGAAGAGCCGCTCGCTCACCACCGCGCGCAGGCCGTCGACCACGTTGCCGGCGGCGCGCAGCCGCGCGGTGAGGCGGGTGCGAATCCAGCCGGCGGCCTCGGGGTGGCCGTCGTTCCAGGCCTTGAAGATGGCGTCGCTCTTGAGGGCGTTGGAGAGCTGGAAGTCGAAGAGCCCGCTGCGCTCGTAGGTGAACGCGTAGTGGGGGTTGGGCAACGCCTCGAGCACGTCGGCGAGGTGGAAGGCCACCGGGACGGGCAGCGCGACGAGCTCGCGCAGCACGCCCGTGAGCACCACCACCGGAAACGGAACCTCCTTCCCGGGATGCTCGTTGGCCCGCACCACGCCCTCGTTCTGGAAGTGGAACAGCAGCTCCAGCGCCTCGCGCTCGGTGGCCGGGTCCGCCAGCGCCTCGAAGAGCAGGTCGTGGAGGTGGGTCTCCTCGTAGCCATCGAAGACGTAGGTCTGGAGCGACTTCTGGAACTTCCACTCCGCCGTCGCGGCGTTGTGCCGATCGACCACCCGCATCTCGGCGTGGAGCGCGCGGAAGAACTCGGTGCGTACGCGGTCGCAGTCCTTCGCGTCGCCCGCGACGAGCACCTCGACCCGCGACCCCGCGCCGTACAGATCGGTGCCGCCGAAGCGCAGGAAGCCCGCGGCGTACACGCGCCCCGAGAGCGGCTCGGTCTGGAGCGTGAACACCAGCCGCACGTTCTCGCCCTTCGGCAGGCGGATCGACGAGCCGCCGTGGGGAATCACCTTCTCGCCGACGAGCGCGTCGACGGCGTTGAGCAGCCGGTCGCGGCGGCCGCGGAGCGATCCGCAGTCGTCGAGGGTGCGGCCCTCGGCGTCGTCGGCGAGGTGCTGGCCGAACTCGCCGAGGGTGTTGATCGAGGCGCCTCCCTGCCAGCGGGCTTCGCGCAGGTGCACGCGGCCGCCGACGGAGAGGTAGGGGAGCAGGGAGACCGAGCCGACGGCCTCGGCCTCGCCGCGGCAGGGCGCGTAGAACTCGCACCACTCGCAGCGGAAGAAGAGGTGCCAGGCAACCTCGTGGCGCGGCGCGCGGAGCACGCGGGAGACACGGTCGCGGAGGAAGTCCTCGACGACGCCGAGGGTGAGCGCGAGCGCGAATCGCTCGGGTGCGACGCTGTCGGAGAGCCAGACGGCGCCCGCGCCCAGGTCGACCGCGAGCGGGATCTTCGCCTCCGCGAGCACCTCGCGCAGCAGCAGCGCGTAGAGCGTGACCTGCACGCGGTGGCTCGCCTTGAGGGCGTCGCTGGCCTTCACGTCGATGACGCGCAGGCGCGCCGGTCCGTGCTCGTCGGCGGCCACGTACTCGAGGAGGTCGGGGCGGCACGGCGCGAACTCGACCAGCGCAGGGTCGAGCCCGTAGCGCGCGAGAAACGACGGCGGCGCCGAGAGCGTGGGCTGATACAGGAACTCGCCCGGCCGGAGCGAGCGCAGCGCGGCGAGCGTCGCGGGCACGTCGAAGGTGCGATCGCGGAGGGCGCCGCCGCCGGGCGCGACGCGGGCGCGGCCGCGGAGGAGGGTGCCGACGACCTGCTCCTCCCAGCGGTAGCCGCCCTCGAAGATGGCGGCGGTGATGGGGTTGCGATCGAGCTCGACGGCGGGAACGCCCGCGGCGGCGGCGCGGGCGCGGGGCGTCGCGTGGTAGCGGAGGTGGCGCTCGCACTCGTGGAAGAAGTAGCGGGCGATGCGCGAGGGGCTGACATAGAAGAGCGCCATACGGTGGTTCGATGGAGCGGTCCTTACGCCGCGACGGCGGGTGCGGTCGGGCGCGCGGTGCCTCCCCTTCCCCCCGACGACGATGATCAGGCAGGTCGGGCGCCGTCGTCTACCTTCGTCGCGCACGGACGCTGTCGTCTCAGATGTGCCGTCGGTTCCAGTCGGGCTCGCTCGTCGACAGGTCGAGATAGCGGGCGCGAAACGCGGCCAGCCACGCGCCCTCCTCGGCACCCACGGCGACCCGCTCGAAGGCCGCGACGACCTGGTCGAGCGTCCACGCGCCGAAGGTCGTGTCGTTCGGCCGCAGCAAACCCCGGTAGTCCGCGACGACCTGGGCGCCGTGACGATCGAGGCCGTGGTGGACCACCACGCTGCGGGCTGCACCGTAGGGCGTGCGGCCGTGATCGCGCGCGGCGATCGCGAGCAGGTGGTTGCGCCAGAGCTGGTTGTACCGGGCGCCCGCGACCTCGCCGTGGGCCTCGTCGCGGAAGGGCGAGCCGGCGCCGCGCATCCACCGCCGGTACTTCTCGCCGTCGTAGGGCTTCTGGGAGAACGAGTCGGTCAGCTTGGTCTCGATCCCGAGCGCGACGCGCGCCCCGTCTCGGCGCTCGTACTCGACGAAGGCATCGAAGGCCGTCCGGTCGTCGAGGTACTCGTGGGCGGGCGCCGGGGCCCACTCGATCGCGACGCGCGTCACCCGCGCGAGCTCGTCCCCGACCAGCGCACCGAGGAGACGCGTCGCGCGCTCCGGCGCGTCGACCAGCGGACCGAAGAGGTTGAAGCACATCGGCTGGCTCGACAGCATGTTGTGCAGGAGTCGGTACGGCTCGAGGACGCCGCCTCCCGCGGCGAGGCGGCCCTTCACCTTCGCGAAGATCAGCGGCGACAGGTAGTTGAGCCCGGCCTGCGCGCTTGCCGTATTGAGCATGTTGCCGTAGCGGTTGGCGTCGCCGGCGTTGGGGCCGTGGCCGAATGGCGCCCCGAGTACGGCCGCGCGGTAGTGGCTCTGGTGGAAGCGCATCCTCGCCGTGAACGCGGAGTCCCCCGCGTACTGCGGTCCGACTTCCACGCGACCGATCGCACCCACGACCGCGGCCGGCGCGACGGGCGCCGCGAGGCGCGCGGGAGCGAGCGGTGTGCGGGAGGCGTTCCCGGCCGTCGTCTTCTGCCAACGGGCGCCGCGGGAGGCGCCCGCGTCGACGTACTCGATGCCCAGCGCGATCGCGTGGTAGCGCAGCGCCTTGCCGACGAAGGCGTGCCAGTGCGAGTGCGCAGCGAGCGCGCCGTGCGCACCCCGGAGCGCCGACTGCTCGGAGACGTCCTTCGTCACGAAGCGCTCACGTACGTGCTCGAGGCTCTGCTTCAGGCCAACCGGATCGATCGAAAAATGGCTCATGGATGGTCCTCCCTGGTGCGCGTTGACGAGGGGAAGGATGGAGGGAGGGGGCGACGGAATATGTCGCCCCCCTCACCCGTACCGCGCGGCGGCGGCGCGCAGACGGGTCGCGACCCTCTCTCGCAGGGCCGGCGGCCGGATGACCTCCGCGTACTCCCCGAGCGACAGCACCCAGTCGGTGACCTCGTGGAGTCCGTCCACGCGCAGGCGCACGAGGAGGCTCCCGTCGGTGCGCTCCTCGACCTGCTGCGAAGGGTGGATCCGCCGCTCGAGGACCCACCGCGCGTGGGCCGCCTCCACCTCGATCTCGACGTCCTCGACCGCGCCCTCGCGCCAGATGCCGAAGGCCTCCCCGAGAAACGCCTGGGCGTCGAAGCCCCTGGGCACCGTGAACGACGCGCCCTCAAAGGCGAGGTCTCCGATGCGATCCAGCGCGAGCAGGATCCGCCGCTCTCGCGTCTCCTTGACGCCGCCCTCGCTGGTGACGTCCACGACGAAGTAGACGCCGTCGCGATAGTGGATGAGCCCGAGCGTGTGCACGACGAAGTCGCGCGCGGGCAGCCCTTTCATCGCACGCGGGTGCGACCGGTACGAGAGTCGTACCACCCGGCAGTGGATCAGGGCCTCCAGCATCGCCTCGAGCCGCCGCGCGACGTCGGATCGCCCGGCGTAGTCCTTCTGCCCCGGCGCCACGACGGCGATGCGCCGATGCCATCCGTCGAAGCGCGAGGCGAGCGAGTCGCCGAGCCCGGAGATCAGGCCGTCGACCCGGGCGCGGAGCCGGCGCGCGGCCCGCTCCCCCCACAGCGACGACGACAGCTTCGCCCCGATCGCCAGCCCGAGGATCGCCGTGCGCGCGCTGCCGCGCTCGACCTCCGACACGATCGCCCGCTGAACGACCCAGGCGCCATCGGGGCGCTGTGCGAGCCTCTCCCCGAGGTGCCCGCGGACCACTGCGAGGTCGCGTTGGACCTGCCGGGCAGAGATCCCGAGTTCCTCCGCGAACTCGGCGACTCGCACGATGCGGCCCTCGAGGAGCGCCGCGTACAGGCGGAGGATGCGTTCGGCCTGGGAGTACGCGCCGCGCTTCCGACCGGGGCCCGAGCGGCGTCTGACGGGCATGGCGACCTTCTCTCACGGCCCTTCTCCGATGATCAAATCGCGCCTTCTCGCGATTGCGCCATCACGGTGCCGACGCGGCTCCGGGACGCAACTCGCGCGCCCTTTCGCAGCCCTCCGCAGCGGCAACGCCTCGCTTTTCCGCCGAGCGTCGCGGGGCTACGCCGGCCGGCGTGTACCTCGAAGGTCGAGAGCATCTCGGGCCCGATGTAGAGTCGCGTCGACATGGCGCTCGCCGAACTGGTTCCGGGGACAATTTTCGCGCGCGATTTCGTGATCCACGCCCCGGTTGCTCGGGGCGGAATGGGCGCCGTGTATCGCGCCGAACAGCGGAGCACCGGGAACACCGTCGCGCTGAAGATCATGCTGCCGGATCTTCTTGTCGACGCGAAGAGCCGCGATCGATTCGAGCGCGAGGCACGGGTGTCGAGCCGCATCAAGAGCAGCCACGTCGTGAAGGTGTTGGCCGCCGGTATCGACGAGCCGACGCAGACGCCCTGGTTGGCGATGGAGTTCCTCGATGGCCAGAACCTCGCGGACTACCTGACGACCCGCGGGCCCCTCGCGCCGGACGTCGTGCTCGCGGTGCTGCGGCAGGTGGGACACGCGCTCTCGGCGGCGCACGCCACCGGCGTGGTGCACTGCGACCTCAAGCCGGAGAACATCTTCATCGCGCCCTCACAGACCGAGGGCGTGCCGTTCGATGTGAAGGTGCTGGATTTTGGGATCGCGCGGCTCGTGAAAGAGGGCCGGCAATCGGCGACCGTGACCACGGCGGTCGGTTCACCACATTGGCTCGCGCCCGAGCAGGGCATCAAGGGGAACACGGTCAGCGCAGCGACGGACGTGTGGTCCTTCGGTCTGATCGCGTTCCGCTTGCTGACCGGACGCTTCTACTGGATCACCGCGAACGTCCCCGACGAGGCGTTCAACGTCTACGCGCTGCTGGGGGAGCTCGCCGGGAACGATCCGATCGTTTCGCCGAGCGAACGTCTGCGGTCCCTGGGTGGCTCGCCGGCGCTGTTGCCGCCGGGCTTTGACCCGTGGTTCTCGCGGTGTGTGAACCGGAACATCGGCGCGCGCTTCGCGACGGTGGGCGACGCGGTCGCGGGCCTTGGGCCTGCGCTCTCCCCCGACCGTGGCGTGGCCGCGACGCGGGTGTCGGCGCCCTCGATCCCGCGCGGGCTGAGTGAGCCGACCAGCCCGAGTGTCCAGAGCCAACCACCGCGGGGCCACCCGAGCGGCGTCGGTACGCAGCTCATCGCAGAGCGCGCGAGCCCTGGTCCAGGGCCGGCGACGTTCAGCAGAGCCCGCAACGTTGTCGCCGCCGCGGGACTCGGAATTCTCGCGACGGGTGCCGTGCTCGGGGTTGCCCTCAAGATCGCCCACGTCGATCCGTTGGATCCTGTCGTCGATGCCCGCCAGGCCCCGATGCGAGCAACGACGCCTCCGACCACGGTGGTACCCCGGCCACCACCTGAACCCGCTGTGGAGCCGGGCCCCGCGCCTGTTGGCCCACGATCTCCACCTGCTCCGTCGAGCCGCGGGTTGAACGTGCCTGTCCCCGCAGACGCATTGGCACGTCGCCCCGTCAGGCCGACGCGCGCACCTCTTCCCGACGTCCAAGGGACGCCCACCCCTCTGAGTCCCGTGACCTTTACACCACCACCATCGCCACCACCTGACGGCACGTTTGGAGTAAGCGGCACGGTCACGGCACGCGATGCAGGGCCGCCTCAGGCGGCGACAGGCTACCGCCTCGGCGATGCGACCGAAGCCACGGGCCATATGGACCCGGCGGCATTCCGCTCCGTCTACAACCGCTACCAGGCGCAGATCGCCAATTGTCACTCCAGCGCCTCCCGCAACGAGGCCGTCTCTGGGGTCCTTGTGGTGCGGGTGCGCATCGGCGTGGACGGCTCTGTTCGCAACACGCGGATCATCTCGGACAGCGCCCACAGTCCCGCGCTCACGCGTTGCGTGCAGACGAGCGTGCAAAGCTGGCGGTACCCACAGCCCGAGGGCGGCGAGGTCGAGGTCGACTACCCGATGCGCTTCGGTCCCGCGACTCCGCCGGCCCGCCCCGCGCCTTCCCGAGCGGGCGAGTTCTAAACCGGAGCGCCAGCCGGAAACTCACGACGTGTCTTCGGCGAAGCTGGCGTCCCGCAGGGCGAGGAGGTTGCTCTCAAGCCGAGCTCCATCCCGAGACCTCGCTACGTCCCTGGCATCCGCCGGAAGCCGCCGCGTTCTCGCAGCCCCTGGAACTGGGCACCGAGCGCCTGCGCGAGCGCCGGGTGGTCGAGCACGACGCCCACCTCGAGGTTCCGCTCCTGCGCGGCCTCGGTGAAGTTCGCCGACGTCACGAACGACCACCGCCCGTCGACCACGACGCACTTGGCGTGCAGCGACGTCCCCGCCGCCCGGTCGAGCGTGGCCGGGTCGTACCAGATCGCCGGCAGCCGCACGTCGTCGGGCCAGTGCTCCTCGCGGAAGCGCCGCACCCACGCGTCGACGTCGCGCGCCTCGTCGGGCACCCGATGCCGCGCGCCCTTCAGGTCGACGTAGCAGTCCACCCGCAGCGACGGCACCGCGCGCATCCGCCGGGCGAGCGCCGCGAGGCTGCGGCGGCCGTCGTACACCACGAAGGTCGCAAGCATCACGTGCCGCTCGGCGCGCGCGCACACCTCGTCGAGCACCGCGCGCGTGTCGCGCAGCGGCTGGTGGCCGTCGCCGTGGCCGCTCCACACCAGCTGCGCGCTCCGCGCGAGTCGATCGGACGACGCCCGCCGCTCGGCGGCGAGGCGCCGCAGGCACCACGCGAGGGCCTTGGGGTCGCGCACCGGCACCGCCGCGAGGAAGGCCCGCACCCGCGCACCCTCGGCGAGCCCCAGGGCCTGCACCGCCGCCGCGGAGTCGCCCGACGCGGACAGCCGACCCTCGTCGAGCGCCTGAGCCAGCAGGTCAAGGTCGGCGGGGTTCGCCTCCGTGGCCCAGTCGCTCACCGGTTCAGCCCTCGTCGAAGAAGGCGGCGTCGGCGTTCTCGACCGTGGGCACCACCAGCGTGCGATCGAGGTAGCTGTTCATCCGCTCGCAGCTCGGTTCCGAGATGAGGAGACACCCGTGGCACGAGGCGCCCTCCAGGTGCCGGTCGTCGTGCGCGTCGTCGGGCGAGTGCCCCGCGCACACCGGGTCGTTGGAGCACAGCCGCGCCAGGTCGAGCGCGAGGTCGAGGAACCGCTCGAAGTCGCGGCCCACCTGTACGAGGCCCCCGAGCGACCCGCTCGCCCCCGGCGAGGCGGTGTAGAGCAGCACCCCGGAGCCCGCGGCCCCCGCGTACACCCGCTCGCGGATCGCGCTCGCGGGGTAGCCGCACTCGAGCGACACCGCCGTGATGAGCAGGTGCGCCAGCGAGTGCATCAGCACGTAGCGCGGGCGGGCGAACTCGTCGCGCGCGTCGGCCCGGTCGGCCCGCCGCTGCTTCCACCGCAGGAACCCGGTGCGGAACTGCCGCGCACGCGCCTCCGCGCGGTCGGACTCCCACCGGGCGAGCAGCGGCTCCTTGAGCGAGAAGAACACCCCCTCGCCGTGGTTCTCGATCGCCGGGAGCCAGGTGAGCGGCTGGTCGAGGCGCGCGGTGCCCACGCCGAGGTCGAGTTCGCCGTCGACGTCCGTCATCTTGGGCTCGAAGCGCGTGAAGCCGGCGAGCGCGCGCACCTCCGTGAGCCGGTGCACCAGCACTACCTTGTCGACCTTCGCCATCGGGCTGCGGTCGCGCGTCGAGCGGGGCTTCGCGGTGCGCGCGTAGAAGCTCCCCGAGGGATCGTCCTTGGCGAGCTCCGGGGGGCAGTCGAGCAGCACCTCCACCTCGGCGTCCTTGAGCTTCTTGCCCGCCACCGGGGCGCCCCCGCGGCGGCGCTCGATCTCCGCGAACACCTCGGCGTCGGGGATGCCCTGGAGGGCCTCGGCGACGTCCTCCTGCTCGTCCCGGTAGAACGCCACGCTCGAGACCTTCTTGGCCCCCTTGAGCTTGTCCCAGAGGCGCCCCACGGCGTCGCGCAGCCGGGCCGACTTCTCGGGCACGTGGATCACGCTGACCACCTGCGGGAAGTACGCGTGGCTGGCCGAGCGCAGCAGGAGCTTCATCGGCTCGCCCGGGCAGTCCTCGCGGGCGACGTCGCCGAGCCACGGGCGCTTGCCCTGGCACCAGCCTACGGGCGGGTCGTCGAACGAGCGCTCGGCGGCCACCGACATGCGCAGGCTCTTGCCGCAGTCGCAGCTCACCCGCACGTCGGTGAGGTCGCCGGAGGTGCCCGCCTCGTCGATCCAGTACATCGGGCGGGCCTTGGTGCACGCGCCGTCCTTGCCGTGGACGAGCGTCTTCCAGTCGAGGTCGTCCAGGTGGCCGAAGCGGCACGCGCGCACGAAGCGGATCGGCTGCACCGGGCTGGGGCGCTTCTTCCCGCGGCCCTCGCAGCGGTGGCCGCCCGCGTCGAGGTCGCTCGCGTGCAGCAGGCGCCGCGGGCGCCCGCCGCCG
>JAQBQI010000515.1 GCA_028287085.1 Myxococcaceae bacterium | reverse complement strand
TCATGCGGGAGCTCTCCGCGCAGGTGCTCGTGCGCTCGTCGGCGTGGGCGGCGCCCGCCGGGGCGATCCACCTCGCGCCGCTCGGGGCGGGCGCCGCGGGCTCGTCGCGGCGCTTCCTCGCGACGGTCGAGGCCGCGGGCGACGCCGGCTGCGAGGGCGACGCGTGCGCGGGCTCGGGGTCGGTGCTGGTGGTGGAGTTTCCCCCGCACGGCGACGCGGTGGCGCGCGAGATCGAGCGCCGCGGCCGCGGCCAGATGATCAGCGCGGGCGTGAGCAACTCGGTGGTGGCCGCGGTGACGCGGGCGAGCGACGGCGCGCTGATGCCCTACCTCATCGACGTGGGCGGCGAGGTGCGGGCGCAGCACTGGGTGCTCGGCGGCCTCGACCACGCCGCGGTGGCGACCTGCGGCGACGAGCCCTGGCTGGCCTTCGCGCAAGGCTCGCCGCAGCTGCGATTGGGCGCCATTCCGCTGGCCTGCGCGCTGCGGTAGCACCTCTCCTCGGGGCACTCGCTGGGGCGCTGCGAGAGAACAACCGCAAGGGCGCAAGGGTCGCAAGGAACGGAAGCGAGGGCTGGGACGAGAGGTGCTGGAGACGGGTCCGTGACCAGCCCTTCCGTTCCTTCCGTTCCTTGCGACCCTTGCGCCCTTGCGGTTCTTCTCTCGCCGCTCGCGCCGGGCGAGGGCTCAGCCAGGCGCCGTCGCAGCGCGGGCCCGCTCAGCCGCGGCGGCCGAACTCCGCGAAGAAGACCTGCACCGTCGGCGCGTCGATGTTGGTGAAGCGCAGCTCGCGCACGACGCTCTCCGGGTGCGCCGCGAACCACGCCTCGGCCCGCTCGAACAAGATCTCCGCGCAGCGCTCCTTGGGGAAGCCGAAGATCCCGGAGCTGATGGCGGGCATCGCGACGGTGGCGCAGCCCTCGCGCTCGGCGAGGTCGAGGGTGTTGGTCACGGCGTCGCCGAGCTCGCCCTCCTCGCGGCGCCCGCCGCCGTGCCACACCGGGCCGACGGCGTGGATGACCCGCTTCGCCGGCAGCATGTAGCCCTTCGTCAGCGCGACGCCGCCGTTGGGCACCTGGCCGTGGCGGTCGATCCACTCGTCGCTCTCCAGCTGCAGGTCGAGGCCCGCGCGCCGCAGGATCGCCCCGGCCACGCCGCCCCCGTGCGCGAGCCAGCCGTTGGCGGGGTTGACGATCGCGTCGACGGCCTCGCGCGTGAGGTCGCCGTGCACCACGGCGATGCGCTGGCCCGACGCGAGCTTCCGGCTGGCCTTGATCTCGTTCATACGCGCCAGGCAGTGTAGGAAGGGACGCGCGGCGAAGTCCAAGACGCGACCGAAGCGCCGCTCAGGGCGCGAGGCGCTCGACGACCCACCCGGCGCCCGCGCGGCGGTAGCGCAGCCGGTCGTGCAGCCGGCTGGTGCGCCCCTGCCAGAACTCCACCGCGGCGGGCACCACCCGGTAGCCGCCCCAGCCCTCGGGGCGCGGCACCTCGCCCCCCGCGAAGCCGCGCTCGGCCTCGGCGAAGGCCCGCTCGAGCGCGGCGCGGTCGGCCACCACCCGGCTCTGCGGCGAGGCGTGCGCCCCGACCTGGCTGCCCCGCGGCCGCTGCGCGAAGTAGGCGTCGGACTCCGCGGCGGTGACCCGCTCGACGCTGCCCTCGACGCGCACCTGCCGCTCGAGCGGCAGCCAGAGGAAGACCAGCGCGGCCGCGCCGCCGGCGTCGAGCTCGCGGCCCTTGTCGCTGTCGTAGTTGGTGAAGAACACGAAGCCCTCCTCGTCGAGGGCCTTGAGCAGCACCACGCGGGCCCGCGGCGCGCCGCCGGCTCCGACGGTCGCGAGGGTCATCGCGTTGGGCTCGTCGACCTGCGCCGCGAGGGCCTGGGCGAACCAGCGGCGAAACTCCGCGAGCGGATCGCCCGCCACCTCCGACTCGTCGAGCGAGGCCGCCCGGTAGTCCCTGCGCAGCCGCGCGAGCGTGTCGTCCATGACACGGGACGTAGCGCCGGCGGGGCGGCATGTGAAGCATCACGGCGAGGCTTGCATTGGCCCCCGAATGCGGCGAGAAACCGCAGCCAATACCCCCGCGAGGATCCCGCCATGCGCCGCGCCCTTCCGTTCGCCATCGCCTTCATCGCCGCCTGCTCCAGCGACCCGGCCGTCACGCCCACCGACGCCGGCACCGACCTCGGGAGCGCGGGCGACACGCCCGCGACCACCGACACGCCCGCGACCACCGACACGCCCGCCGTCACCGACACGCCGGCGACGGGCGACACCGGCACGACGCGCCAGTGCGGCACCGAGCGCCCGGCCATCACGACCGTGCGCGGCACCGAGGGGCTCGTCATCGCCGCCGACGGAACGATCTACTACTCGCAGTCCCACGCGGTGGGCCGCATCGTCCCGGGCATGGCCCCGGAGCCCGGCTGGGCCCAGCTGCCCGCCGCCGCGTCGACGGTGTGGGGCATCGCCATCGACACGGCCAACCACCGCCTGCTGGTGGGCTCGCCCGTCACGCACATCATCTACTCGGTCGACCTCACCGCCGACCCGCCGATGGGCGTCTCGTACCTCACCGGCACGGGCTCGCCCAACGGCATGACGATGGGGCCCGACGGCGCGCTCTACTACACCGACTTCGCGGGCGGCCACGTGTACCGCGTCACCGGCGCCGACACCGGCACGCGCACCCGCGTGACCACGGCGACCATCCCGGGCGCCGACGGGCTCGCCTTCCACCGCGACGGCACCCTCTACGTCGAGGGCTACAACAACGGGACGATCTACAAGCTTACCCTCACGGGTAACATGGAGTCGGCGCGCGAGACCGTGACCACCGAGCTGCGCAGCCCCGACGGCATCGCCTTCGACGCGATGGACCGCATCTACGTCGGCGGCGGCGACGGCCGCCTGGTGCGCCTCGACGCCGACGGCACCAACCTCACCGTGCTGCGCACGGGCATCTCGTCGGCGGCCAACGTCGAGTTCGGCGCGGGCGCCCTGCCCTGCACCGACCTCTACGTCGCCTCTGGCGGAACGCTCGTCCGGTACGAGATGGGCGACACCGCGGGCGCGGCCGTCCCCTGGCATTGACCCTCCGTCCGCGCTGGAGACAACACCCCCAATGGCAGACCTGAAGAGCATCCTCACCGACCCCGCGCGACGGCAGCAGGTGGTCAAAGACGCCGAGCGCCTCCTCGACGACGAGGTGGCCGCCAAGTCGGGCCTGTCGGGCTTCGCCATCAAGGCCGCCTTCAAGGTGGTCAAGGGCATGAAGCCCGGCATGATCCCCGACGTGGTCGACGGCCTCCTCGACGACTTCGCGACGCGGCTCGACCCGATCTACCAGGCGCACCTCACCAAGGGCGGGGCCATCGTCGACAACTTCACCGCGAAGAAGTCCGAGGTCGCCGACGCGCTGCTGGGCATCACCGACGACCGCGCCAACCGCACGCGCCACAGCAACCTGCGCAGCGCCTACCAGCAGCTCCGCCCCACCGGGAAGAAGAACGTCGAAGAGGCCGTCGCGGGCATCGCGCGCCTCATCGACAAGCACGCGCGCACCGTCTAGGTCTGGGCGGGCCATGCTCGCCACCTTCCCCCCCACCGACGACCGCTACACGGCCGGCTGCGAGGCCGTCCCCGACCCGGCCCCGGCCGACGCGCTCTGGTGCGTCTTCCGCCAGGGCGAGCTGCTGCTCGCCACGCCGCCGGGGTTGTTGGGCGCCGCCGAGGTCGCGGGCCTCGCGCCGCTGCGGGTGCACGGCGTCGGTCGCCTCGACGGCCGCCCCGTGCTCGCGGCCG
>JAQBQI010000514.1 GCA_028287085.1 Myxococcaceae bacterium | reverse complement strand
CCTGCGTGCGCTGAGAGCGCGGGGTCAGGCGTCGAGCAGGCGCTCGGCGAAGGTGCGCGCGAGGGCCATGATCGTGTGCTGCGGGTTCACGCCGAGGGTGGTCGGGATCACCGACGCGTCGGCCACGACGAGCCCCTCGTAGCCGTGCACGCGGCCGTGGTCGTCGCAGACGCCGCGGGCGGGGTCGCGGTCCATGACGGTTCCGCCGAAGAGGTGCGACGAGATGAGGATGTACGCGCGCGGGTCGAGCGGGCCCTCGGCGATGAGGTCGACCTCGTCGGGCCCGATCTCGTAGGGCAGCCCGAACACCCCGGGGATCACCCGGCGCGCGCCCGCCGCGAAGTGCGTGCGCGCCAGCAGCGCGAGGCCCTTGCGCAGCCGCTCCATGTCGGCCGGCACGAAGCCGTAGTCGACGCTCACCTCGCCGAAGAGGCCGCGCTTCACGCGCCCCACCGACTCGGCGCGCACGGCCACGACCCACATCGCCATCTTGCGGTAGTCGCCCATGCGCGCGACGAGCTCGCCGCCCGCGCCCGCGAGCCGCGACGCGATCATCTCGGGCGGAATCGACAGCGTCTCGACCTTCATGCCGGGCTCGACCCGGTACTGCACCGAGGCCCAGCCCTGCGTGGCGCCGACGTTCATGTCGACGTCGTCGTCGTAGACGCCGATGACGCCGGTGCCGGGGTGCGCGCGAAAGCCGCGGCCCAGCAGCGGGTGCTTCACCCCGCTCGCGGCGAGGAGCGGCGCCGTGCGCGTGACGCTCGCCGCGACGACCACGCCCTTGCGCGCGCGCACCGTGAAGCGGCCGCCCTTGCGGCGCGTGACGGGCTCGCGGAAGTCGCCGCGCACGCCGACCGCGCGGCGCCCCTCGAAGAGGATGCGCCCGACCGGCGCGCACGAGAGCACGGTGCCGCCGAGGGCCATCACCTCGGGCACGAACTGGAGGTTGAGGCTCTGCTTCTTGAGCTGCTTGCACCCCTGGAGGCACTGGCCCGACCCGACGCAGCCCTTCGCGTAGCGGGTCATCGGGCGCCCGTCGTAGGGGACGGCCGCCGCGCCCTTCGCCGCGAGGAGGTTGGAGCGCCCCGCCGCCGCCGCCGGGACGACCTCGGCGCCGAGCTCGACCTCGAGCTTCTCCTGGTGCGCCCAGAGCCCGCGGCGCCACGCGGCCGAGCCGACGCCGAGGTCGCGCTCCCAGGCCAGCAGCACGTCTTCGGGGGTGCGCACGCAGATGGCGCAGTTGATGACGGTGGTGCCGCCCACGCAGGAGGCCTGCACGATGGGCCAGAGGGCGCGCGACTTCGCGATGCCGACGCCCCACTGGTCGAAGAGGTCGCGCATCGCGCCGTAGGTCGACGAGGGGTAGTCGTCGGGGTCGCGCCACGGACCGGCCTCGACGAGCGCCACCTTCGCGCCGCCGCGGGCGAGGGCGTTGGCCGCGGTGGCGCCGCCCGCGCCCGACCCGACGACGACGTAGTCGACGACGAGCTCGACGTCGTCGTCGCGGAAGGCGAGGTGGGTCACGAGGTTCTCCAGGTGCCGGGGTCGGCGGGGTAGGGCGGGAGGTTGAGGGCGCCGCGCACCGCCGGGTCGGCCCCCCACAGCAGCCCCCCCACCATCTTCAGCAGGAACACCGGCTGCCGCACGTAGTAGATCGGGCTCGAGACGAGCTTGCGGGCGTGCCGCTCGCGCGCCGCCGCGGTCAGCATGAACGCGGGCAGCGGCACGTAGACCGTGAAGAGCGGCGTGAGGTGGAAGAGCAGCGTCCCGGCGACGAAGCCGGCCCACATCAGCGGCGCCGACTCGCGCTGGTACCGCTCGAGGAAGCCCTCGAGGTCCATGTCTTCGATGCCGGGGAAGCGCTCCGAGCGCGGGTAGAAGCTCGCCAGGGCCGAGCGCGCCAGCAGGGTGATCACGAGGCCACCGTACCGGAATCCGGCGCCCGCGGCATCGGAGGGATCAGGGTGGGAGCGCGCGGGGTCCATGATATGGTCGCGGCCGGGTCGGCAATACGGATGGATCGTCTCTCACCAATACACGCCGTGGAGACCGTCGAAGCGCTCGACGAAGGCGCGGCCGACGAGCTGCCCGCGGGCACGCGCTTCGGGCGCTACGAGATCCGCCGGCTGCTCGGCCGCGGCGGCTTCGGGGCGGTCTACGAGGCGCGGCAGCTCGAGCCGCTCCAGCGGCCCGTCGCGCTCAAGGTGCTGCACGAGATCGCCCGCACCAACCCGCAGGTGCTCGCCCGCTTCCTGCGCGAGGCGCAGATCGCCGCGAGCATCACGCACCCGCACATCTGCACCATCTTCGACATCGGCAGCGTCGGGTCGGTGCCGTACATCGCGATGGAGCGCCTGCACGGCGAGGCCCTCGACGCGCGCCTCGAGCGCGAGGGGGCGCTCTCGCCCGCCGCCACCGCCGACGCGCTGCTGCCGATCCTCTCGGCGGTGGCGGCGGTGCACGACGCGGGCATCGTCCACCGCGACCTGAAGCCCGCCAACCTCTTCCTGGCGACGCCGCGGCCCGGGTCGGTCGTGCCGAAGCTCCTCGATTTTGGCATCGTGAAGGTGCTCGACCGCGACGCCGACGTCGCGCGCACCGAGACGCGCACCTTCCTCGGCACGCCCCACTACACCTCGCCCGAGCAGGCCATGGACGCGAGCGCCATCGACGTCCGCAGCGACCAGTGGTCCCTCGGGGTGATCCTGTACGAGTGCCTCACCGGCCGGCGCCCGTGGCGCGAGGGCCCGGTGCTGCAGGTGCTCTTCGAGATCACCACCGCGACCGTCGAGCCGCCCTCCACCCGGCGCGCCGACCTCTCCTCCACCCTCGACGCCGTCGTGATGCGCGCCCTCTCGCGCGACCCGGCCGACCGCTTCGCCTCGGTGCGCGCCCTCGGCGGCGCCCTGCTGCCCTTCGCCTCCGAGGCCGTGCGCGCGGCGTGGCGCGACGAGTTCCTACCCCACGCCGC
>JAQBQI010000509.1 GCA_028287085.1 Myxococcaceae bacterium | reverse complement strand
CCGCGGTGTCGTCGGCGGTCGAGGCGGTGGCGGCGCAGTGCGAGGGCATGACGGCGCGGCTGCGGGCGCGGGCCCGGGCGCGGGTGCTGGGCGCGCTCGGCGAGCTGAGCCTCGACGAGGGCCGACTCGCGCAGGAGCTCGTGCTGTGGAGCGAGCGCTCGGACGTGAGCGAGGAGCTCACGCGGCTGCGGGCCCACGCCGACGCGATGGGCGCGCTGCTGGCCGAGGAGGGGGCGGTCGGACGGCGGATGGACTTCCTGCTCCAGGAGATGGCGCGCGAGGCCAACACGCTGGGGGCCAAGGCGACCGACGCGGCCGTGACCTCCGGGGTCGTCTCCTTGAAGGCGGACCTTGAGCGGATGCGCGAGCAGGCGCAGAACGTCGAGTGAGCGCATGGACGGCTTCCTCCACCTGATCGTGACGTCGCCTTCCGGGGCCGGGAAGACGACGATGGTGCGCGCGCTGCTGGAGTCGCTCCCGCAGCTCGTGCAGAGCGTCTCGAACACCACGCGGGCGCCGCGGCCGGGGGAGGTCGACGGGCGCGACTACCACTTCGTCGACCGCCCGCGCTTCGACGCGATGGTCGCCGAGGGCGACCTCTGCGAGTGGGCCGAGGTGCACGGGCACCGCTACGGCACGTCGATGTCGCAGGTGCGCCTGGCGCGCGAGACCCACCGCGGGGTGGTCTTCGTCATCGACGTGCAGGGCGCGCGGCAGGTGAAGGCGGCCATCCCCGACGCGGTGGCGGTCTTCGTGCTGCCGCCCTCGTGGGAGGTGCTCGAGCAGCGCCTGCGCGGCCGCGGCACCGAGCGCGAGGAGGTCATCGCCCGGCGCCTCGCCAACGCCCGCGAGGAGGTCGCGCAGTACGGGCTCTTCGACTACCTCATCGTCAACGACGACCTCGCGACGGCCATCGACGAGCTCAAGGGCGTCGCCCGCGCGACCGTGGCCCAGCGGGCGCGACGCGCGCAGCGGGCCGAGGCGCTGCTGCGCTCGGGCTGAGCGCCTCCCGTTCCGTCACTCCCCGAAGGTGCCCCCCATGATCACCGTTCATCACCTCGAGCACTCGCGCTCGCAGCGCGTGTTGTGGCTGCTCGAAGAGCTCGGCGTCGCGTACGAGATCAAGCACTACGCGCGCGACCCGAAGACCATGCTCGCGCCCGCCGCGCTGCGCGCGGTGCACCCGCTCGGCAAGTCGCCGGTGATCACCGACGGCGAGGTCACCGTCGCCGAGTCGGGCGCCATCATCGAGTACCTCGTCGAGCGCTACGGCGAGGGGCGCCTCGTGCCCGCGCCGGGGACGCCCGAGCGGCTGCGCTACACCTACTGGCTCCACTACGCCGAGGGGTCGGCGATGCCGCCGATGCTGCTCGCGCTCGTCTTCGGGCGCCTGCCGAAATCCCCCATGCCCTTCTTCCTGCGCCCGGTGGTGAAGGGCATCGCGAAGAAGGTGCTCGACGGCTTCGTCTCGCCGCAGGTCGCGCTGCACCTCGACTACATGGAGGCCGAGCTCGCGAAGTCGACCTGGTTCACCGGCGACGAGTTCACCGCGGCCGACGTGCAGATGAGCTTCCCCGCCGAGGCCGGCGCCGCGCGCGGCGGCGCACCCACCGGGCGCCCGCACCTCGCCGCCTTCCTCGAGCGCGTCCACGCGCGGCCCGCGTACCAGCGCGCCCTCGCGCGGGGCGGGCCCTTCCAGCTGATGCGCTGATCGCCGCCGGCGATCCGCTGAGGCAAGATCCGCCGATGGACGTCTCCCGTCGCTCCGCCCTCGTCGCGCTCGGCGTGGTGCTCGCGGTGGTCGTCCCGGCCGTCGCGCAGCGCCTGCGGGGGAGGGCGACGGTGCGCGAGCGGCTGGTCACCTACGAGCCCGCGGTGCGCGCGCGGCTCGCGGCCGACCTCGCCCGCGAGGGCCTCGCGTGGCCGCCGCGCCACCTCTGGCTGGTGGCCCTCAAGCGCGAGCGCATGCTGCGGGTCTACGCCGCGGGGCCCGACGCGCGGCCGCGGCACCTGCGCGACTACCCCGTCCGCGGCGCGAGCGGCGGGCCCGGACCGAAGCTGCGCCAGGGCGACGGCCAGGTGCCGGAGGGGATCTACGGCGTCGAGTCGCTCAACCCCAACAGCCACTACCACCTCGCGCTGCGGGTCGATTATCCCAGCGCCGACGACCGCGCGCAGGCCGCCCGCGAGGGCCGCCGCGAGCTCGGCGGCGACATCATGATCCACGGGAGCAACGCCTCGGTGGGCTGCCTCGCGATGGGCGACGAGGCCGCCGAGGACCTCTTCGTGCTCGCCGCCCGCGCGGGCGTCGGCCACGTCCGCGTGTGGATCGCCCCGGTCGACCTGCGCGCCCAGCCCAGATGGACCCCGCCGGCGGGCACGCCCCGCTGGATGGACGCCCGCTACCGGGCCCTGCGCGACGCGCTGTCCACGCTGCCCTGAGCTTCCGCGAGCCGTCGCCGCGACGCGATGGCGAATCATCGCCCGCGGCTCCACGTATCTCCCACCGATGGGAACGTTGCCGCTCGATCCCGGGTCCGTGTTCGCAGGTGACTTCAAGGTCGAGCGGCTGCTGGCCGACGGCGGCATGGGCTCGGTCTACGTCGTCGAGCAGCTCTCCACCGGCAAGCGCCGCGCGCTCAAGGTGATGCACCCGCGCATGCTCCACGACCCGTCGCTGCGCGAGCGCTTCACGCAGGAGGCGCGGCTCGGGGCGAAGATCGCCAGCGACCACGTCGTCGAGGTGGTGGGCGCCGGGCTCGACGCCGCGACGGGCATCCCGTGGATGGCGATGGAGCTCCTCCGCGGCCACGACCTCTCGGCGGCCCTGGAGGAGCACGGTCCCTACGCGCTGCCCGAGGCGCAGTCGATGCTGCGCCAGGCGGGGCACGCGCTCTCGCGGGCGCACAAGCTCGGCATCGTGCACCGCGACCTCAAGCCCGAGAACCTCTTCCTCGCCGAGGCGCGCAGCGAGGGCGCCGGGCCGACGGTGAAGATCCTGGATTTCGGCATCGCCAAGGTGCTCCAGGAGACCCGCGCGACCGGCGCCACCCTCGGGGGCCTGGGCACGCCGCTCTGGATGGCGCCCGAGCAGACCCACGGCGGCGCGATCACCCCGGCGACGGACGTGTGGGCCCTCGGGCTCATCGGCTTCGCCCTGCTCGCGGGGCGCTCGTACTGGAAGAGCGCGGGGCAGGACGTCTCGCTCCAGGTGGTGCTCACCGAGATGGTCGCCGCGCCGCTCGTGACGCCGAGCGAGCGGGTGGCCGAGCTCGGGCTCGAGGTGACGCTGCCGCCGGGCTTCGACGCGTGGTTCGCGCAGTGCGTGGCGCGCGAGGCGGGCGAGCGCTTCGTGGGCGCCGAGCCCTGCGTGGCGGCCTTCATGGCGCTGCGCGACGTGCCGCCGACGCGGGCCTTCGTGGCGCCGACGCAGGTCGGGGTGCCGTCGGTGCCCGCGCCGCGCCGCGCGTCGCCGAAGCGGGGGTGGATCCCGGCGGTGGTCGCGGCGGCGGTGCTGGTTCCGGCGCTGGGCTTCGGGGCGTGGGTCGCGACGCGGCCGTCGACGCAGCGGGCGGCCGAGCGCGTGGCGCCGACGCCGGTGCGCGCGTCGATGACCGAGAACCAGCGGGCGCACGAGGAGCCCGCGCCGACGCCGACGCCGACGCCGGTGGTCGCG
>JAQBQI010000506.1 GCA_028287085.1 Myxococcaceae bacterium | reverse complement strand
GGCGACCACCTCGCGCGGGTCGTCGTGCTCCGCCCCGACCGCGGCGCGCCGCGCGGCGTCGTCGTGCTCGTGCGCGACCTGCGCTCCATCGACGACCGCCTCGCGCGCTTCACCCGCGAGATCACCTGGCTCGGGCTCGCGCTCGGGGTGATCCTCACGGCCATCACCATGGTCGGGCTGCGGCGCGCGGTGATCCGCCCCATCGCGGCGCTGGCGCGGCACGCCGAGCACGTGGCCGAGGGCTCGCTCGACGAGGTCGTCGACGTTGGCCGCCGCGACGAGGTGGGCCGCCTCGCGCAGGCCTTCGACCGCATGCTGCGCTCGCTGCGCGCCGCCCGCGCCGACCTCGAGGCGCAGCACGAGGCCGCCCGCTCGCTCGAGCGCCGGCTCCAGCACGCCCAGCGCCTCGCCCTCATCGGGCAGCTCTCGGCCTCGGTCGCCCACCAGGTGGGCTCGCCCCTCAACGTGGTGCTGGGCCGCGCGCGCTACGCGCTCCAGCAGGGCGTGCACGAGCCGCGGGTCGAGCGCCACCTGCGCGAGATCGAGGCCGGCGCGGCGCAGATCTCGGCGGTGATCGAGTCGCTGCTGACGCACGCGCGGCGGGTGCGCGGGCGCACCGAGCCGGTCGACCTCGGCGAGCTGGCGCTGGCGGCGGCGAGGTTCCTGGAGGCGGAGTGCGAGGCGGCGGGGGTGGAGATGACCGTCGACGCGGCGCCCGTGGTCGTCGACGGCTCGCGCCCCGAGCTGGAGCAGGTGCTGCTGAACCTCGCGGTCAACGCGATCCAGGCGCAGCCCGGCGGCGGGGCGGTGCGGGTGCGCGTGGGGGTGGCCGCCGACGACGCCGCGGCCGCGGAGCTCAGCGTCGACGACGCCGGCCCCGGGGTGCCCGAGGAGCAGCGCGCGCGGGTCTTCGAGGCCTTCTTCACGACGAAGGCGTCGGAGGGGACGGGGCTCGGGCTGTCGATCAGCGACGAGATGGTGCGCCGCCACGGCGGCTCGATCCGGGTGGAGGCGTCGCCCCTCGGCGGGGCGCGCTTCGTGGTGCGTCTGCCCCGCGGGCAGGCCGACGAGAGGGGCGGTGCGTGATGGCGGAGAGCGAGGTCGGGGGCGCGGCGGGCAGGGTGCTGGTGGTCGACGACGACGAGGGGCTCGCGCGCTTCGTCGTGGAGATCCTCACCGACGCGGGCCACCACGCCGAGGCGGCGCCGGGCGCGGCGGCGGCGCGGCGGCGGGTGGAGTCGGACCAGTACGACGTGGTGGTGACCGACCTGCGCATGCCGGGCGAGTCGGGCCTCGACCTCATCGCGTGGCTGCGGCGCTACGACCCGCGCATCGCGGTGCTCGCGGTGACGGCCTTCGGGTCGCTGGAGACGGCGGTGCAGGCGATGCGCCTCGGGGCGGCGGACTACATCCCGAAGCCCTTCGAGCCCTCGGCGCTGCTGCTGGCGGTGGACAAGTCGCTGCGCGCCCACTCGATGCGCGCGGAGATCGAGCGGCTGCGCGAGGAGGCCGACGACCGCTACGGCTTCGACGCGATGGTGGCCGAGAGCGCGGTGATGCGCGAGCTCGTCGGGGTGGCGCGGCGCGTGGCCGAGCACCGCGGGTCGGTGCTGCTGCAGGGGCCGAGCGGCGCGGGCAAGGAGGTGATGGCGCGCGCGATACACCAGGCGTCGCGGCGGCGGGCGCGGCCCTTCGTGGTGATCCCCTGCGGGGCGGTGCCCGACGCGGCGCTCGACCGCGAGGTCTTCGGGCACTGGGACGCGAGCGCGGGCGAGCCCGCGGTGTACCGCCCGGGGCTGCTGCGCGAGGCCGACGGCGGCACGGTGCTGGTCGACGAGATCGCCGACCTGCCGATGGCGCTGCAGGTGAAGCTGGTGCGGCTGATGTCGCTCGGCGAGGTGTGGCCGGCGGGGGGCGGGCGCGCGGTGCCGGTCGACGTGCGCGTGATCGCCGCGACCCAGCACGACCTGCGGCAGTCGGTCGCCGCCGGCCTCTTCCGCGAGGACCTCTTCTACCGGCTGAGCGCGGTGGAGATGGTGATCCCGCCGCTCACCGACCGGGTCGACGACATCGTGCCGCTGGCCGAGCGCTTCCTGGCCGGCGCGGGCGCGCGCCTCGGGCGGCGCGTGGGGCCCTTCTCCAAGGCCGCCGCGCAGCTGCTCGCGGGCTACGCCTGGCCGGGCAACGTGCGCGAGCTCGAGCACGCGGTCGAGCGCGCGGCGACCGTGGCCGCCGGCCCCGAGGTGATGCCCGAGGACTTCCCCCCGTCGCTGCGGCAGCCGCGCGGGCACGACTTCCTCGACGAGGCGGCCGCGCGCGCGATGACCATCAGCGACCTGGAGATGGCCTACGCGCGGCGGGTGCTGATCAAGAACGGCGGCAACAAGAAGAAGACCGCGCGGCTGCTGGGCATCGACCGCCGCACGCTCTACCGCTGGCTGGGCGAGCGCGAGGAGCCGGCCGAGCCCGACGAGGGCTAAACCCTCAGCCCTTGCCGCAGACGGCGGTCACCTGGCGCAGGTCGGTGAGGCCGTCGAGGGCCTTCTCGATGCCGTCCTGCAGCAGCGTGGTCATGCCGCCCGCCACCGCGAGCACGCGCAGCTCGTGGACGCTCGCCTTGTGCTGGATCGCGCCGCGCAGCGCGTCGTCCACCACCAGGAACTCGTGCAGCCCGATGCGGCCCTTGTAGCCCGTCTGCCCGCAGGCGGCGCAGCCCTTCGCGCGCGGCAGCGTGGCGCCCGGGTCGTCGCGCAGCGCCTGGATCTTCGGGTGCGGCCCGCCGTACCACTTCTCCAGCTCGTCGACCTCGCGGCGCTCGGGGTGGTAGTGCTCGACGCACTTCGGGCACAGCCCGCGGGCGAGGCGCTGGGCGAGCACGCCGGCGAGCGCGTCGCCGAAGGTGAAGGGCTCCAGGCCCATGTCGATGAGCCGCGAGATGGTCTCCGGCGCGCTGTTGGTGTGCAGCGTCGAGAACACCAGGTGGCCCGTGAGCGAGGCCTCGACCGTGACCGTGGCCGTCTCCAGGTCGCGCATCTCGCCGACCATGATGACGTCCGGGTCGGCGCGCAGAAACGCGCGCAGCGCCGTCGCGAAGGTGAACCCGATGCGCGGGTGCACCTGCACCTGCCGCAGGCCCTGCTGGGTGATCTCCACCGGGTCCTCGGCGGTCCAGATCTTCATGTCGGGCGTGTTGATCGAGCCGAGGAGCGAGTGCAGCGTCGTGGTCTTGCCCGACCCCGTGGGCCCGACGCACAGGATGAGCCCGTGCGGCTGCGCCACCGCCGCCTTCACCGCCGCGAGGTTGCGCTCGCTGAACCCGAGCCGCCCGATGGGCAGCGGCTTGGACGACGCGAGCACGCGCATCACCACGTCCTCGTTGCCGTTGACCGTCGGGATCGTGGCCACCCGCAGCTCGACCACCTTGTCGTGGAAGCGGAAGCGGATCTTCCCGTCCTGCGGCTTGCGGCGCTCGGAGATGTCCAGGTTGGCCATCACCTTGATGCGCGCGACGATCGAGCTGCGCACGGAGGTCGGCAGCTCCTGGTAGACGACGCAGTCGCCGTCGACGCGGAAGCGCACGACCACCCCGCGGTCCTCGCCGTAGGGCTCGACGTGGATGTCCGACGCCCCGCGGCGGCACGCGTCGGCGATCACCTGGTTGACCAGCTTGATGACCGCGCTCTCCTCGGCCGTCGCCTCGGTCTCGGCGATGCCCTCGACGCGGCTCGCCCGCTCCTCGTTGGCGAGCTGCTCGAGGATCTTCCGGAACTCCCCGTCGCCCTTGTCGACGTTGCCCAGCGCCGCCGCGATGAAGCGCTTGAGCTGCGTCGGCGTGGCGAGCACCTCGTCCACGCGGCGCTTGAGGTGCAGCCGCACGTAGTCGATGCCGTCGGTGTTGAGCGGGTCGGCGAGCGCGATGGTCACGCTGCGGTCGGTGATCGCGAGCGGCAGCATCAGGTGCCTCTCGAGCAGCTCGCGCGGCAGCGACTTCACCGCCGCCGGCTCGATCGTCGTCTGGTCGAGGTCGACGAAGGGCACCGAGAACTTCTCCGCCAGGGTGATCGCGAGGTCGGCCTCGGTGATCGTCCCGAGCTCGACCAGCACCTCGCCGAGCTTGCGCCCCTGGCGGCGCTTCTGCTCCACGAGGGCGGCGTTGATGTCGTCCTGGGTCGCGAGGCCGGCCTCGACCAGCACCTCGCCGATGCGCATGCGGCTGCGCTTCTGGAGCTCGACGGCCTGCACCACCGCGTCGGGCGAGAGGCGCCGCTGCTCGACCAGGATCTGCCCGAGCGGCGCCGCGCGGTCGGCCGCCTGCGTCTCGAGGCCGCGCGCGAGGCGCTCGGGGGCGAGCACGCCCCGGCGCATCATGATCGAGCCGATGGGCTCGACGTGCTCGCGGGCCTTCACGCCGTGGTGGTAGAACCAGACCTCGCGGAAGGGGTTGTGCGGGTCGTCGCAGGTGGCGAAGAAGCCCAGCGGGTGGGCGAGCGCCGCGGGGTCGACGCGCACCACGAACTGCCGCCCGCCGTGCACGTGCACCCGCAGCGGCTGCGCGCCGGCGGGGGCCGGCGGGCTCGACGCGTGCGGGTC
>JAQBQI010000489.1 GCA_028287085.1 Myxococcaceae bacterium | reverse complement strand
CCTTCACCGTCGAGGGCGACCCCGCCGCCGTCGCGGTCGCGCGCGAGATCGCGGCCCTGGCCGGGGGGAGGCTCATCGTCGCGTCGGCGGTCGACCGGGCGCGCTACCACGCGGGCGCGGCGCTGGTGGCCTCCGGGGCCGTGGCCCTCGCGCAGGGCGCCGCGTGGTTGCTGGGCGGCGCGATCGAGCCGGCGCCCTCGGACGACGACCTGCGCGCGGCCACCGCGTCGTTGCTGGTGAGCGTGGCGCGCAACGTCGTGCTCGTCGGCCCGGACGCCGCGCTCGCGTCGCCGCTGCTGCGCGACGACACGGCGACGGTGGCGCGGCACCTCGAGGTGATGGCGGGCGACCCCACCGTGCGCGCGCTCTACCAGGCGGTGCTGCGGCGCGTGCTCGAGGCGCTGGAGCGGGACGGGCGGGTCTCGGCCGCGACGATCGCGGACGCGAGGCGACTGGCGGAGGCGGGGCCGCGAACCCATTGAAGGGCGTGCGCGCGACGTGCAAGAACGGGCGCGGCGGCGGTCGCGCGAACACTGGACGACCATTGGAGGAGCGGTAGCGATGTACTCAGGCTCGGCACTCTCGACGCAGGGCATCACGCTGGAGCGGCACATCCTGGAGCAGCAGCTCGCGATCCCCGGCGCGACCGGGGATTTCACCGGGCTGTTCCAGCAGATCGCGCTGGCGGCGAAGGTGATCAATTCGCGCGTCCGCTCGGCGGGGCTCGCGGGCATCCTCGGGCTGACGGGCGAGAAGAACGTCCAGGGCGAGGAGGTCCAGAAGCTCGACGAGTTCGCCAACAACGTGCTCATCCGCTCGGTCGAGGCGGGCGGCCACCTCTGCGTGATGGCGAGCGAGGAGAACGAGGGCATCGTCCGCATCCCCGACCAGTACCCGACGGGCAAGTACGTGCTGATGTTCGACCCCCTCGACGGCAGCTCGAACATCGACGTCGACATCAACATCGGCACGATCTTCTCGATCCACCGGCGCGTCACGGTGGGGCGCCACGGCACCGAGGCCGACTGCCTCCAGCGCGGCGCCTCGCAGGTCGCCGCGGGCTACGTCATCTACGGGTCGAGCACCGTGCTCGTCTACACGATGGGCGAGAGCGTGCACGGCTTCACGCTCGACCCCGCGGTCGGCGAGTTCTTCCTCTCGCACGAGAACATCCGCATCCCGAAGCGCGGCAAGATCTACTCGATCAACGAGGGCAACGCGCAGCTCTGGCCCGCGGGCCTGCGCCGCTGGATCGTCGACATGCAGACCCCGAAGCCCGGCCCCGACGGCGCGATGGGCACGCCCTACTCGGCGCGCTACGTGGGCTCGATGGTGGCCGACTTCCACCGCACCCTGCTGAAGGGCGGCGTCTTCGCGTACCCCGCCGACAAGAAGAACCCGCAGGGCAAGCTGCGGCTGCTCTACGAGGCGGCCCCGATGGCCTTCCTCTGCGAGGCCGCGGGCGGGGCGGCCTCCGACGGCAAGAAGCGGCTGCTCGACGTGGCGCCGACGGCGCTGCACCAGCGGGTTCCGGTCTACCTCGGGAGCGTCGAGGACGTGGCCGAGGCCGAGCGCTTTCTCCGCGAGGAGTGAGCGCCCGCCGCGGGGCTCAGGCGGGGGGAGGCTTCGGGTCGCCCGACTCGTCGGGCTCGGCCTCGGGCTCGGTCGAAGGCGCCGGGCCGATGTCGCCGCGGGTCATCGGGTTGCCGCGGAAGCGGGCGTCGCGCTGCTCGCTGAAGCCGGGGCTGCGGTAGGCGTTGGGGTCGGTGCCGTTGCGGTCGGGGCGCCGGCCGCCCATGCCGCGGGGCGAGCGGCCGCCGCGCTGCGCCGACTCGTGCGAGGTCAGCACGGCGCTCGGGAGCCCCGGGGGCGGGAGCGGCTGCGAGGCGTCCTCGTCCTCGTCCTTGGGCAGGCCGGCATAGTCGATCTTGTAATCGTAGGTCGGCGCGTCGCGAAAGCCGGGGCCGCGGTAGCCCTTGGGGTCGTTGGGCGCGGGGCGCGCGGCGGCGGCGGGGGAGGGACGCGGCGGGGCTTTGCGGACGGGTCGATCGGCCATCGATGGTCTCTCCTGGCGGGGCATTGGGCGGCGCGACAGCACCACCCGCGCGACGGACGTGTCAAGCGCGCCGGATTGTTGCCCCACCCGGCGGCGCGCGCTCTCCTGATCGTTGGAATGATCAGCGCGGCCCGGTGGATCCTCTCCAGTCTCGTCACCCTGATCGCGCTCTACGCGTTCTTCTTCGTCCCCATCGGCGGCACGCGCACGCTCTGGGACCACACGCGGCGCATCCTCGAGACCCCGGAGGCCCACGAGCTCGGCCACGACATCCGCACCGCGGGCGACGGGGTCGCGACGAAGATCCGCCGCGAGGTCATCCCCTCGGTGCTGTCGGGCTTCGACGGTGGCACGCGCGACGACGCCGGCGCGCCGCGGAGCCGCTAACGCGGGGCGTTTCACTCCCCCGCGCTTCATGTTAGACGGCGCGGCCTGACCGACCCTTCGAGGAGGCCGCTTCCGCCGTGATCAACCTCGCCGACCCCGCCCGCGAACACCGTCAACTCCAAGGCCCCATCGAGGAGGCGGCGCTGCGCGTGCTGCGCTCCGGGGGCTACATCCTCGGCGCCGAGGTGGAGGCCTTCCAGAGCGAGTTCGCCGCGTACTGCGGCGCGGCCGCGGCGGTGGGCGTCTCCAACGGCTCCGACGCCATCGTCGTCGCGCTGCAGGCCCTCGGCATCGGGCCCGGCGACGAGGTCATCACGACGGCCTTCAGCTACCTCGCGACGGCGAGCGCCATCCACCGCGTCGGCGCGACGCCCGTCTTCGCCGACATCGACCTCGCGACCTTCAACCTCGACCCGGCGCGCGTCGCCGAGCGCATCACGCCGAAGACCCGCGCCATCCTCGCGGTGCACCTCTTCGGCCGCGTGGCCGACGTCGACGGGCTCGCCGCCGCGGCGCGCGACCGCAACATTCACCTCGTCGAGGACGTGGCCCAGGCCGCCGGGGCCGAGCGCCGCGGGCGCCGCACCGGCACCCTCGGGGTCATCGGGTGCTTCAGCTTCTTCCCCGCCAAGCCGCTCGGGGCGGCGGGCGACGGGGGCGCGTGCGTCACCAACGACCCCACGCTCGCCGACCTGATGAAGAAGGTGCGCGTCACCGGCGCCACCGCCAAGAACGTGCACGACCTGCCCGGCGGCAACTTCCGGCTCGACCCGATCCAGGCCGCCATCCTGCGGGCGAAGTTGCCCCACTACGAGGCCCGCGTCGCGCGCCGCCGCGACCACGCCGACCGCCTGCGCGCCGCGCTCAAGGACGTCTCGGCCGAGCTCGTGTTGCCCTCCGACGACGCCGACGGCCGGCACGTCTACGCGCAGTTCACGATCCGCCACCCGCGGCGCGACGCCATCTCGGCCGCGCTGCGCGCGAAGGGCGTCGGCAGCGAGGTCTACTACCCGATGCCGATGCCCTACCAGAAGGTCTTCGCGTCGCTCGGCCACCGGCCCGGGGAGTTCCCCAACGCCGAGCGGGCCTGCGCCGAGGTGCTGTCGATCCCGGTGCACAGCGAGCTCGAGGTGGCCGAGGTCGAGACCGTCGCCCACGCGCTGCGCGACGCCGTGCGCGCGGTGGAAGGCGGCGCGGCGTGAGCGCGAAGGTCCGCATCGGCTGCGTCGGCGCCGGCTACTGGGGCAAGAACCTCGTGCGCAACTTCGCCTCCGCGGAGGGCGCCGAGCTCGCCGCCGTGTGCGACGCCGACGCGAAGGTGCAGGCCCGCGTGCGCCGCGAATACCCCTCCGCGAAGGTCACGGGCTCCTACGAGGAGCTGCTCGCGATGCCCGAGGTCGACGCCGTGGTGCTGGCGACGCCGGGCTCGTCGCACGCGCGCCTCGCCAGCCAGGCGCTCGCCGCCGGCAAGGACGTCTTCGTCGAGAAGCCCCTCGCGCAGACGGTGGCCGACGCGCGCGCCGTCACCGAGCAGGCCGCGGCCCTCGGGCGCGTGCTGATGTGCGGGCACCTGATGGTCTTCCACCCGGCCTTCCAGCGGGTGGTCGAGCTGGTGCGCTCGGGCGCGCTCGGCGACGTGCTCTACATCTACGCGCAGCGCGTGAACCTCGGGAAGATCCGCACCGACGAGAACGCCCTCTGGTCGCTCGGGCCGCACGACTTCTCGATGATCTTCGAGCTCATCGGCGAGCCGATGGAGTCGGTCTCCGCCCGAGGCCACGCGTACCTGCGGCCCGGCACCGAGGACGTGGTCTTCGTCAACGTGGCCTTCAAGTCGGGCGTGATGGCCAACGTGCAGCTCTCGTGGCTCGACCCCCACAAGCACCGCTCGCTCACGGTCGTCGGCTCGAAGAAGATGCTCGTGTTCGACGACACGCACCCCACCGAGAAGATCCGCATCCACGACAAGGGCTTCGACCGGCCGCAGGAGTACCACACGTACGACGCGTTCCTGACGCTGCGCGACGGCGACATCCTGATCCCGAACGTGCCGATGGAGGAGCCGCTGCGGCTCGAGGTGCGGCACTTCATCGAGTGCGTGCGCGACCGCAAGGCCCCGCGCACCGGCGGCCCCGAGGCCGTGCGCGTCGTCGAGGCGCTCGCGGCCGCCGAGGCCTCGCTTCGGCGCGGCGGCGCCCCCATTATCCTCTGAGTTCGACCCCCCCGTAGACCGGCCGCGCAGGAGCGTCATGAGCGAAACGAAACCGTCGTACTACGTCCACCCGAGCGCGATCGTCGACGAGGGCGCGACGCTCGGCGAGGGCACCAAGGTCTGGCACTTCTGCCACGTGATGGCGGGCGCGCGCATCGGCAAGCGCAGCTCTTTCGGGCAGAACTGCTACGTCGGCAACCGGGTCACCGTCGGCGACAACGCGCGGGTGCAGAACAACGTCTCGCTCTACGACGGCGTGCACCTCGCCGACGACGTGTTCGTGGGACCGAGCGCGGTCTTCACCAACGTGGTGAACCCCCGCTCGGCCTTCCCCCGCAAGGACGAGTACCGCGAGACCCGCGTCGGCCGCGGCGCGAGCATCGGCGCCAACGCGACCATCGTCTGCGGGCACGACATCGGCGAGGGGGCCTTCGTCGCCGCGGGCGCGGTGGTCACCCGGCACGTGCCGCCCTTCGCGATGGTCGGCGGCGTGCCGGCGCGCTTCATGGGCTGGATGTGCCGCTGCGGCGAGCGCCTCGACACGACCCTGCGCTGCAAGGCCTGCGACCGGGCGTACTCGCGCGACGGCGACGGCCTCGCCGAGCTGGCCCCCACCACGGGGTCCTGACGCCGTGCGGGCCACCACGGCCGCGGCGCTCCTCGGCGCGGGCCTCGCGGCCT
>JAQBQI010000474.1 GCA_028287085.1 Myxococcaceae bacterium | reverse complement strand
CGCTCGACGCGCCCCCGCTCGAGGCGCAGCCCAACGAGCGCGAGGCGCGGCTCTTCCTCGACGAGCCGACCTCGGTCATCCACACCATCCAGGCCCCCCCGAAGCCGTGGACGCGCTCGCCCGTCGCGCTCGCGGGCCTCTTCATCGCCCACGCGGTGCTCATCGTGGGCATCGCCCACGCCATCACCTACGCGCTGGTGCAGCGGCAGGCGCCGGTGACGCAGTTCGTTCCCGCGCCCCCGGCGGTGTGCGCGCCCTGCGCGGCGTGTCCGGCGGTGCCAGTTTTACCTGAGTCGGTAAGCCAGCCGCTGGCGCCGACGGGCCCGGCGGGTCAGCGCGCGGCGCGACCGACCACCGCGCGGCCCGCGCCCGCCCGGCAGCAGATCATTCGCTCGGTGCCGCAGTTCTAGTCGCTGTCGGCGGCATCACGTCGAGCACGATGCGGTTGGTCGGAACGAGGTACTGCGCCGCCACCCGGCGCACGTCGGCCAGCGTCACGGCCTGGTAGCGCGCGAGCTCGCCGTTCACCACGCCGGCGTCGCCGTCGTAAAGCTCCGACATGCCGAGAAACTCCGCGCGCTCGAGCGGCCGCTGCAGCCCGAAGACGAAGGCCGCGCGGATGTTGTTCTTGGCCTTCTCGAGCTCGCGCGCGGTGATGCCGCGGGCGTTCACCGCGGCGACGATCGCGTCGAGCGCGCGCCGCACCTCGGCGGGCGCGTGGCCCTGCGAGCAGATCGCCCACACCCCGAAGAGGTCGGGGCCGCGGCGGTCTTCGGTGTCGACGGAGATCTCGGAGAGCAGCTCGCGGTCGTGCACGAGGGTGCGGTAGAAGCGCGACGACTGGCCGCCGCCGAGGACGGTGGCGAGCACTTCGAGGGGATAGTGGTCGGGCGTGCGCCGCGGCGGAACGTGCCACGCGACGTGGAACCCGGGCACCTCGGCGTGCGGGTCGACCATCGACTCGACGCGCTCGCCGACGGGGGGCGTGTAGCCCGGGTCCTGCCAGACGTCGCCGCGGCGCGCCTGGATGTCGCCGAAGTGGCGCCGCACCATCGCCAGCGCCTCGGCGGGGTCGAAGTCCCCGGCGATGGCGAGCACGGCGTTGTCGGGTGCGTAGAAGCGCGTGTGGAAGGCGCGCACGCGGGCGATCTGGTCGGCGGGCGAGACCCCGGGCATCTCGAGGTCGCGCACGTCGCCGATGGTGCTGTGCGAGTACGGGAAGTAGCCGTCGTAGAGGATCTCGTCGCGCCGGAGAAACGAGCGCATGTACGGGCGGTTCTCGTAGGACTGGCGGCGCTCCTCCATCACGGTGAGCCGCTGGTTCTCGAAGGCCTCGCCGGTGATGGCGAGGGCGCGCATGCGGTCGGCCTCGAGCCACACGCCGAGCTCGAGGGCGTGCGCTGGGAGCTGCTCGAAGTAGTTGGTGCGGTCCTCGGAGGTGGTGGCGTTGGAGTCGGCCCCGACGCGCGAGAGCAGGCGGTCGAACTCGCCCTTCGGCAGCCCGTCGGTGCCCTCGAACATCAGGTGCTCGAAGAGGTGCGCGAAGCCCGTCTGGCCCTGCGGCTCGACCCGCGCGCCGACGTCGTAATAGAGCGCGATCGCCACCGTGGGCACCGAGTGGTCGGGCGAGAGCACCACGCGCAGCCCGTTGTCGAGGCGCTCGCGCTGCACCGGAATCTGCAGCGACGCGGGCGCCGCCGCGGGGGCCCGGGGCGCCGGCTGCGACGCGACGCGCCCCGCCAGGGTCGACCACACCGCGAACAAGACCGCCCCCACACGCCGCGCCGATCGGTTCATCGCGCGCGAAGGTACCGGCAGCGGCGGCGCCGCGCCAAGCGCTCCGCGACCCACCGCGGTCGTGGTACTTCACGGGCGTCGTGAACCCCCGCCGACGCTCCGTCCTCGCCGCGGCCGCGCTCTCGTGCGCGTGCCTGTCGCGCAACCCCGACGCGTCGCGCGACGCCTCGACCCGCACCGTGCGCCCCGAGCGCCCGCCGCTCCCGGCGCTGCCGGCCGACGAGCCCGACGGGCACGCGTGCTTCCCCGCCGACTTCGAGACGACGCGCGCCCGCGTCCGCGGCGGTCACCTCGAGCTCTGCGGTCTCACCGGCGGCGCGCCGCGGTGCTACTCGGTCGACCCCGTGACGACCTTCGTGCGCGTCATCGACGTCCCCGACGCCCCGCGCGAGCGCGCGCTGCAGCCGGCGCTCGAGGCGCCCCTCACCCGCTCCGAGGTCGCGTCGCGCGGCGCCCGTGCCGACACCCGCGGCGGCACCCTGTCGGTCGTCTCCGCGAGCGGGCCCTTCCGCACCATCGACCCCCGCTCGCTCGGCCTCTCGTCGCTCGCCAACGGCGTTCTCGCCCCGTGGGGCGACGGCTGGTTCATCGCAGTCTTCGGCGTCCGCGCGCCCGACCTCGGGGCCTCGGCCATCATCGACACCGGCAAGATCAAGCTCCGCGGGCGGGCGGCCTACGACCCCTGCCCCGCCGGGTCGTGAGCGAAGCACTGTAAGCCGCCGTCGGGTCCGGGCGTTCTCCCCACCAGAGGTGAACCCCATGAAGCGCTCCCTGGCCCTGCTCCCGCTCCTCGTCGCTGCCGCGTGCAGCTCCAACCAGGCCTACGCCCCGACCGCCGGCGCCTACCGCACGGCGCGCGTCGGCCCGTCGACCGTCGCGACGGAGGCCTCGTACGGCGGCGGCGAGGCGAGCGCCGTCGCCAACGTCGCGCCCGCCACCACCGGGCAGTCGGCGATGCGCGACGACATCGACGACGGACCCCGCGCGCAGCCCTCCGCGCCGCCCGCGAACCTCCCTTCGTCGCTGCGCCCCGGCCTCGCCACCCACTGGGGCGAGGACCGCTACTCGACGGTGCGCACCACCGCCTTCGAGCGCGGCTCCGAGCGGCCCTTCGACGTCGCGACGATCCACTACAACGACGCGCGACTGTCGGCGATGCAGGCGCAGCGCGAGGGCTTCCGCTGGTTGTCGGTGCACCGCGACGGCATCCGCATCTCGCTGCGCGGCGAGTCGGGCGAGGTGCTGCCCGGGTTCACCACCGGCGGCGAGGCCTTCGTCATCGGGCAGCCCGGCCAGCGCTACTCGATCGCGCTCGAGAACCACACCTCCGCGCGCATCGAGGCCGTGCTCACCGTCGACGGGCTCGACGTGATCAACGGCCAGCCCGGCAGCACCGAGAACCGCGGGTACCTCGTGCGCCCGCACGGCAGCATCGTGGTCGAGGGCTTCCGCCGCAGCACCAGCACGGTCGCGGCCTTTCGCTTCGGCGGCGTCGAGGGCTCCTACGCCGACGAGCGCGGCACGGCCCGCAACGTCGGCGTCGTGGGGGTGGCCCTCTTCGCCGAGCGCGGGGCCGACCTCGATGTGGATGAGAATGAAGTGGAGTTGAGGCGCTCGGCCGACCCCTTCCCGGGGGGCTTCGCGCCGCCGCCGCCGAACCGCGCGGTCTACTGACCGGCCGCCCTTGGGGTCAGTCGCGGAGCTGCTGGGCGAGGTAGTTCTGCTCGCCGATCTGCTCGATGAGGCCGAGCTGCGTCTCGAGCCAGTCGGCGTGCTCCTCCTCGCTCACCAGGATCTCCTTGAGCAGCGCCTCGGTGCCGTTGTCGCCGAGGTCGCGACAGAGCTTCACGCCGTCGTTGAAGCGCACGAGGGCCTCCTTCTCCAGCTGGAGGTCGAGGCGAAACTGCTCCGGCACCGTCTCGCCGACGTTCACCTTGTTGAGCCGCTGGAGGTTGGGCACGCCTTCCAGATAGAGGATGCGCTCGATGATGCGATCGGCGTGCTTCATCTCGTCGATCGACTCCTTCTTCACGTAGTCGGCGAGCCGCATATACCCCCAGTTGCGGCACATCTTGGCGTGAATGAAATACTCGTTGATGGCAGTGAGCTCTGCCGTCAACACTGCATTGAGCAGGTCGATGATCGCTGCTTGACCCTTCATGACAACCTCCGTTGTCCGATGGGTACCAGAGCGCCCCACCGGGAGCCCGCGAAATACCCGTGCTGCCGGTGATTCGCGTTCTCAGCCCGTCATCAACAACGGGAGCTGCCCGCGCCGCGACGGCGCCGTCTCTTCGATAAGGTCTTCGATGGCGTCGCGGCACGCGCCGCAGTCGGTGCCCGCGCCGCACGCTTCGCCCACGGCGTCGACGCTCTCCGCGCCCTCGCGAATGACCGAGCGGATCTTCTTGCAGGGAATGCCGTGGCAGACGCAGACGATCATCGGGAGCTCATCTCCAGGTTGACGGTGTCCAGGGATATACTGAGATCAGTTATCGTTTTCAAGCCCACGCGGCGAGATGGCGACGTAGCGCAGGCTTTCGGTTAGGCTGCGGCGGTGCTGAGGGCGGTACCAGTGAAGCCTGTCCGAGGGGGGCACGGCTGGTCATGACCTCGTCCGAGCGACGCCCGAAGGTGCTTCGCGAGGGGCCCGATCCGCTCATCGGCCAGCTGGTCAACGCGAAGTTTCGCATCCTCGAAGAGGTGGCGAGCGGGGGGATGGGGAAGATCTACCGCGCCGAGCAGCTCCCGCTCGGGCGGGTGGTGGCGGTGAAGGTGCTGCACGCCCGCTTTACCGAGACGAGCGACGACCCGGAGTTCCAGAAGCGGTTCTTCCTCGAGGCGAGCATCCTGTCGCGGCTGCAGCACCCGAACATCGTCACGGTCTTCGACTACGGCAGCATCGAGGGCCTCGCCGACGAGGCCTTCTTCATGGCGATGGAGTTCCTCTCGGGCGAGACGCTGCACAAGCGGCTGAAGCGCGAGGGGCCGCTCGGCGCCGAGGCCACCGTCGGCATCGTGCGGCAGATCGCCAAGGGGCTACGCGAGGCGCACCGACAGGGCGTGGTGCACCGCGACCTCAAGCCCTCCAACGTCATGCTGGTGCCCGACGACTCGGGCGAGGAGACGATCAAGATCCTCGATTTCGGCCTCGTGAAGGTGCTGCGCGACGACTCCGAAGAGCTCACCAAGGAGGGCTCGTTCCTGGGCTCGCCGCGGTACATGTCGCCCGAGCAGATCGCCCACGGCCGGGTCGACCTCCGCACCGACGTCTACTCGCTGGGCGTGATCCTCTACCAGTGCCTGTGCGGCCGGCCGCCCTTCGAGGCCGACAACGCCGTCCACATCCTCATGGCGCACCTGCACACGCCGGTGCCGTCGTTTCGCGAGCGCAACCCCGCCGTCGAGGTGCCCGACGCGCTGGCGGCGCTGGCGCTGCGGTGCCTCGACAAGCAGCCCGACGGCCGCCCCGCCACGATGGACGAGTTTCTCGCCGGGCTGCGCCAGTGCGAAGTGGCCCTCGGGCTCGCGACCTCGGGCGCGATGTTCACCGAGCGCTCGATGCCCGCGGGCCGGCGCCCCACCCTCGCGCCGCCGACCGATCCCCGGGCGCTGCACTCGACCTCCTCCCAGCCGGGCGCGGCGCCCGCGCCGACGCCCGAGCCCGCGCCGGCGCCGTCGCGTCGGCCGCTGGCCCTCGTCGTCGGCCTCGTGGGACTCGGGGTCTTCGGGCTCG
>JAQBQI010000429.1 GCA_028287085.1 Myxococcaceae bacterium | reverse complement strand
CACGGTGTACGCGCGCTGGTCGATCGGCGAGGCGGCCGCGCCGGGCGCCACGCTCTCCCTGGTGGTCGTCTCGCTCTGGGTCGACGGGGCCTCGCTGCGCCGCGACGAGCGCGAGGAGAGCGTCGAGCCGGGCGCGGGCGAGGCCTTCGTGCGCGGGCTGCGACCCGGCGCCGCGCACCACCTCGCGGTGGGCCTGCGCTCGCTCAACGGCTTCACCCCGCTGGTCACCATCGGCCCGGTGCTCACGCCCGGCTCGGGGCCCAGCCGGCGGGTCGCCACGGAGTTCAGCCCCGTCGGGCGCCGCCCCGACCCGGGCCTCTTCGCCGAGGCCCTCGACGCGTGGCAGCAGGCCACGATGCCCAGCTCGTAGTCCCTCCGCCGCCACCCCCGCCGCCACCCCCGCCGCCACCCGCCGCCACCCCTCGCGCGCTCGAAAACGACTTGTTTTCAGGGCGCCCGTCGGTGGCCTCGCGGCTGCACTGCGCGGCGGGATGATCCGCCACCTCCGCCGCCTCACCCTCGCCGTCGCGGCGCTCGCCGCGCTGCTCGTCGCGCCCGCCGCCCGCGCCGACGAGGTCTCCTGGCTGGCCTCGCCCGTCGTCTGGGAGGCGACCCGCCGCGCCGCGCTCCGCGCCGGACTCGACGACGCGCCGGTGCGCTCGCTCGCCCGCCGGGCCCGCGCGGCCGCGTGGCTGCCCACCGTCTCGCTGCACGCCACCCGCGGCCTCGGCGCCAACAGCACCCTCGTCACCAGCGCGAACGACCGCCTCGCCATCGCCGAGTCGCTCTCCTTCGACGTGCGCCTCAGCTTCGACCTCGACCGCCTGCTCTTCGACGGCCACGAGGTGACGCTGCTGCGCCTCGCCGCCCAGCGCGCCGAGCAGCGCATGGCCCTCGAGCGCGCCGTCATCGAGCTGCTCGCGCGCCGCGAGGCCCTGCGCCTGCGCCCGGTCGACCCCGACGCCCCGCCCGACGTCGCGGTCCTCGTCGAGCGCGCCCGCCTCGAGGCCTCGCTCGAGCTGCTCACCGGGCTCTCCGCGGTCGAGCTGCTCGCGGCGGCGGTGCCTACGTCAGCGCCAGCCCGTCGCTGACCAGGCCCGCCGCGCCGCGCATCGACCAGCCCTCGGCCGCCGAGTGCGCGACGTCGAGCTCCATGCCGAAGCCCGCCTCGCCGCGCAGCGCGTAGCGCGCCGACTCTCCCAGCGCCCCCTCGCGCGCCTGCGCCAGCGCCCACGGCGCCAAGGCCAGCGCGCAGCCGGTGCCGTCCCACAGGCCCGAGGGCGCGCCCACGAAGCGCGCCTCGCGCCCGCCGCCCTCGCCCGCCACCACCAGCGCGCCGACGTGCTTCGCCTTCTCCATCACCCGCTGCCACGCGTCGGGGTGCAGCCGCGCCCGGTCGAGCGACGCCCGCGCCGCCACCGGGACCACCAGCACGTTCACCCCGCACGAGCCCGCGAGCACCGGGCACGCCGCGTCGAGCTCGGCCTCGTCGAGCCCGAGCGCCGCGGCCACCAGCGCGCGGTCGCCCACCGCCCGCTGGCCCAGCACCGGCGTCGGGAGCGCGGCGATCCACGACTCGCCGTCGGGGCGCACGGCCGTCGCGGTCACGCCCATCTCCACCACGATGGCCTCGCGGCGCGCCTCGCCCGCGCACCACGCCGCCTCCACCGAGAGCGGGAGCTCCCGCGTCGGCGTGAACACCCGCAGCCGCCGCGCGCAGTCGTCGCGCCGGGCGTCGCACTCCAGCACCGTCAGCGGGGCGCCCAGCCGCCGCGCGAGCGCGAGGCCGTCGACGCGCTCGAGCTCCGGTCCCACCACGTAGGCGACGCGGGCGCCCACGCGCGCGCCGCCGCCGACCTCGTACACGCGCACCCGCACGGCTCAGGTCACCAGCCGGCCGTAGTGCCGGCCGATCTCGCGCAGGCCCTCTTCGAGCGTGACGCGCGGCGTCCAGTGCAGCCCGTCACGCGCCTTGCGGGTGTCGAAGGACCCGACGCGCAGCACGTAGTCGACGGCCGCGCGGGTGAAGGGCGGCGTGGTGCCGGTGAGCCGGGCGCCGGCCTCGATGGTGGCCGCGAGGGCGCGCGCCGCGACGCGCGGGAGCGAGAGCGACGGCGGCGCGAGGCCCACGGCGTCGGCGAGGCGGCCGAAGTACTCGCCCATGGTCATGTGGTGGTCGCCGTCGGTGAGGATGAAGGTCTCGCCCTTCGACTGCGGGGCGGCGAAGACGTGCACGAAGCCGTCGACGAGGTTGTCGACGTGCAGGTGCGCGAAGTGCCCGCGGCCGCCGTCGACCAGCAGCATCTGCCGCTTGCGCAGCAGCTCGATGGGCCGCACCACCCACGGCACGCTGCCGACGCCGTAGACGTCGCCGGGGCGCACCACGGTGATGGGGGCGCCGGCGAGCTGCAGCTTCTTCGCGACGAGCTCGCCGCGCGCCTTGGTCGCGGTGTACGGCGGGCCGTCGGTGACGACGGGCGCGCCCTCGGTGGCGAGCGCGCCGGCGTCCTGGCCGAGCACGACGATGGAGCTCACGTGGATGGCGTGCGCGAAGCCCGCCTCGGCGACGGCCTCGAGCACCCACTGGGCGCCGGTGACGTTGAGGGCCTCGAAGTCGGCGGCGGGGCCCCAGTCGCCGACCCTCGCGGCGAGGTGCACCGCGCGGGTGGCCCGCGACGCGCGCACAGCGTCGCGCACCGAGGTGCGGTCGCGCAGGTCGCAGCGCACGAAGTCGACGTTGGGCAGCAGCGCCGACGGGCGCGTGAGGTCGGCGGCGACGACCTCGCAGCCCGCGGCCGAGAGGCGCCGCACGAGGTGCGAGCCGATGAAGCCGCCGGCGCCCGTCACGAGGTAGCGGCCGGCGGGCGGGGGAGGGGGGGGGACGCTGGAAAGCATGATCGTTGCCGCCGACCTTAGCAGCGCCCCGGCCGGGACCGTGAACCCTCGCGCGAAGGGTGGTACAGGGCCCCCCAACTCCTATGGTTGATTCGGCGCGCGGCGGTCGGTTGGTGCTGGTGCTCTCACTCCTGGCGGGCTGTGGGGCGCGCGGCAGCGGCGACAACTCCACCCCGCCCGCCGACGTGCCGGCGGCGACCGACCGCGGCGAGTCCGCGATGGACGCGGGCGTCGTCGCCGACACGGGCGTCGTCGCCGTCGTCGACGCGGGCGAGGCGGTCGACGCGGGCGCGGCGGTGGACCTCGGCGCGCCGATCGACCGGGGCGCCCCGCAGGACGTGGCGGGATGCGTGGCCAGCGGCGTGGAGAGCGGCGCGTCGGCCTGCGGCGACGGGGTCGACAACGACTGCGACGGGTTTCGCGACTGCACCGACCCGGGGTGCGACCCGATCTGCCGGCCGGTGGTCGACGCGGGCTGCGTGGCGAGCGGGCCGGAGGGCTCGAACGCCCAGTGCGCCGACGGGGTCGACAACGACTGCGACGGGTACACCGACTGCGTCGACTTCGGCTGCTCGATGAGCTCGGCGGTCACGATCTGCCCCCGGGCCGACGCGGGCCCGCCCGACGCGGGCTGCGTGCGCACCGGCACCGAGGACAACACCGCCGCCTGCGCCGACCGGGTCGACAACGACTGCGACGGCTACGTCGACTGCATCGACTTCGACTGCCAGCGCGCGACGGTGCCCGCCTGCCCGCGCGACGCGGGGACGCGCCCCGACGTCGCCTGCGTGCCCACCTTCGAGAGCAGCAACGCCGCCTGCGCCGACGGCGTCGACAACGACTGCGACGGGTTCACCGACTGCGCCGACCACAGCTGCACCACCACCTGCCTGGTCACCGTCTGCGTGCGCACCAACGACGCCGGGGCCTGCGTCTGCCGCGGCCCCGAGTCGACCGCCGCGGCCTGCAGCAACGGCCTCGACGACGACTGCGACGGCTTCACCGACTGCGCCGACTTCGACTGCTCGATGAACCCCTCGCTCGGCCTCTGCCGCGACGGCGGCTAATCGGGCGACGACTCCAGCATCCCCAGGAGGATGCGGTTCCAGTTGGCGCGAGGGTGGAGCTGGGCGAGGACGGCGAAGAGCCCGACCTGCATCCGCCCCACCATCACGAAGTCCGGCGGGATGGCCATCGTCTTCGAGCGCGACGGGATCCACCCCGCGGTCTTGCCGATGTCCTTGGCCATGCGCACCCCGCCGCGCACGGCGTCGCGGAGCATCGCGCGGTCGATGGTGACCTCCTCGTCCTTGGCCACCATCGCGGCCGTCGCGATCATGTTGTCCTGGTGCAGTCGGCGCACCTCGGGGTCCATCTGCTCCATGCCGAAGAGCTCGCTCGAGCGCTTGCGCCACTCGTCGTGGCGCCCCGTCACGAGCAGCATCGCGACCTCGCGCCACTGGCGGTAGAGCGACTCGGGCAGCACCTTCACGCTCCCGAAATCGAGGAAGGCCACGGTGCCGTCGTCGGTCACCAGGTAGTTGCCCGGGTGGGGGTCGGTGTTGAAGACCCCGCGCCCCATCGCCATGCCCAGCGTGAAGCGGAAGATCGCCTCGCCCACGCGGTTGCGCAGCTCCTGCGAGCCGTGCTCGGCGACGTCGCGCAGGGCGCGCCCCGGCACGTAGTCCATCGTCAGCACGTTCTTGCCCGTGTGGCTCTTGTACGGCCGCGGAACCATCATCCCCGGCAGGTCGGCCACCAGCGCGCGGAAGCGCTCCTGGTTGTCGAGCTCCTGGGTGTAGTCGAGCTCCTGGGCGATGTGCTTGATGACCTCCTCGAAGCCGCCGCGGGTGTCGGCCCCGGGCGCCAGCATCGCCACCATCGGCCGCAGCGCGTCGAGGTTCTTGAGGTCGCTGGTGAGCGCGTGGGCGATCGACGGGTATTGCACCTTCACGACCACCTCGATCTCGCGGCCGCTGCCGTCGGGGTCGGCGATGGCGGCGCGGTGCACCTGCCCGATGCTCGCCGCCGCGAGGGGCGCCTCGTCGAAGCGCAGGTAGGCCTCGGCGAGCGGGCGCCCGAGGCCGCGCTCGATCTCCACCTTGAGCTCCTCGAAGGTCACCGTCGGGGCCTGCGACTGCAGCGCCGCGAGGGTCTTCTGGTAGATCTCGGTCGCCTCCGGGGGGAGCAGCCCGTCGACGTACGACACCGTCTGGCCGACCTTCATCGCGAGGCCGCGCAGCTCGCCGAGGGTGCGCAGCGCGCGCTCGGCCGAGGCCTTGAGCAGCGCGACGTCCATGGGCTGATCGCCGCTGCGCATGAGCCGGTTGGCCACGGAGGGGAGCTCGGTCGCGGCGAGCTTCATCAGCGCGTAGCCGCGGGCGATGCGCCCTTTGGGGAGTTCGTCAGCCAAGTTGTTTCTCCGCAGCGCTCCGGTTCGATCGCCCCGCCCGGGGCACCACCGGCGGTCACCGTGGGATGCCTCGACGGGCCGGTCGGTGCGCGGGCACTCTACCCGATCGGGCGCGGCCGCGACCACCGCGGGCCGCGCGCCACGGTGCCGCCCTCGACGCCGCGGGGACCATTGATTCCGCGGGCGTCCGACCCGACCATCCGCGCCGTGCCCGACCACCGCGCCCGCTTTCTCCGCCGCTACGCCGTCGCGACGGTCGTCTACAACCTCGCGGTGATCGTCTGGGGGGCCTTCGTGCGCGCCACCGGCTCCGGGGCGGGCTGCGGCGACCACTGGCCGATGTGCAACGGCGAGGTGCTCCCGGTGCCGCGCTCGCTGGCGATGTTCATCGAGTTCACCCACCGGGTGACTTCGGGCATCTCGCTCGTCGCCGTCGCGGCCCTGCTGGTGCTGGCCTTCCGCTGGGCGCCGAAGGGCCACCCCGTGCGCCGCGGCGCGGTCTTCTCGGGCGCGCTCATCGTCAGCGAGGCCCTGCTGGGCGCGGGGCTGGTGCTCTTCCGCCTCGTCGCGGGCAACACCTCGATGACGCGCGCGTGGTTCGGCGCGGCGCACCTCGTGAACACCTTCGCGCTCGTGGCCGCGCTCACCCTCACCGCCTGGTGGGCCCACGGGCACCGCCGGCTCGACGCCCGCGCGCGCCCCGGCCTCGCCGCCCTCTACGCCACGGCCCTCGTCGCCACCCTCGCCGTCGCCGTCACCGGATCGATCGCCGCGCTCGGCGACACCCTCTTCCCCGCGCGCTCCTTCGCGGAGGGCTACGCGCAGGACTTCAGCGCCGGCGCCCACCTGCTGCTGCGGCTGCGCATCTGGCACCCGGTGGTCGCGGTCGCCGCCTCGGTGGCGCTGCTCGCGGGGGCGGTCGCGGGCTACCTCGTCACGCGGCGGCCGGCCACGCGCTGGCTGGGCGTCGCGCTCGTCGGCGTGGTGGTGGTGCAGCTCGGCCTCGGGCTGGCCAACGTGTTCCTGCTGGCGCCGGTGGCGTTGCAGCTGGGGCACCTGCTGGTCGCCGACCTGCTCTGGGTGACGCTGGTGCTGCTGGCCGCGAGCGCCCTCGAGCGCGCGCCCGACGCGGCCGCGTAGCGCCCGAACCGCAGCCGCCGGGCTGTGGTATCCCGACGGCCATGTCGACCCTCCCCATCGCCGTGCTCAACGAGCATCCCGAGTGGCAGAAGCGGCTCTACGCCGAGCTCACCCGCCGCTCGATCGCCTTCGTCGAGCTCCCCCTCCACGACCATTTCTTCGACCCCTCGAAGCGCGAGCGCGCGTACTCGATGGTCATCAACCGCGCCTCGCCGTCGGCGTGGAAGCGCGACCACGAGTCGGCGATCTTCTTCGGCCAGGCGGCGATCGCGTACTACGAGTCGACCGGCGCGCGCGTGGTCAACGGCACGCCCGCGTACCTGCTCGAGACGAGCAAGGCGCTCCAGGCGATGCTGCTCGCGAAGCTCGGCATCGGCACGCCGCGCACGCTCGTGGCCAACAGCCCGTCGTCGGTGCTCGCGGCGGCCGACGCGCTCGAATACCCCGTGGTGGTGAAGCCCAACATCGGCGGGTCGGGCGCTGGGATCGTGCGCTTCGACGACCGCACGTCGCTCGACGCGTGGCTCACCTCGAACACCACTTTCGGCATCGACGGCGTGGTGCTGGTGCAGGAGTTCCACCCCGCGCAGGACGGGCACATCGTGCGGGTGGAGATGCTGGGCCAGCGGCACCTCTACTCGGTGAAGATCTACCCCGACTCCAGCGACTTCAACCTCTGCCCGGCCGACATCTGCCAGGTGACCCCCGGGCAGCCGCCGCCCGCGGCGACGCCCACCGACTTCGAGTTCTGCGCGGTGGCGCCCGCGAAGAAGCTGCGCATCGAGCGCCACGACGAGGCGCCCGAGGTGGTCGCGGCGGCGCGGGCGATCATGGCCGAGGCGAAGCTCGACGTCGGGGGCATCGAGTACCTGACCTCGACCCGCGACGGCCGGCGCTACTTCTACGACATCAACTCGCTCTCGAACTTCGTGCGCGACGCCGAGGAGATCGTCGGCTTCGACCCGACGAAGGTCTTCGTCGACTGGATCGTCGAGGAGCTGGCGAAGGGATAGATCAGCCGACCCAGACGCCGGTGCACTCGGGCACGCGGCTCCAGTGATTCGCGCGCACCCTCTCGACCATCGCGTCGCCGAAGAAGAATCCCATCCCCGCCGCGGCGGCCTCGACGCTCTCGTATTGATAGTCGGTACGAATGGTGTGGCGGGTGAGTCCCCACTCGCGCTCCAGCCACGCCTGATAGGCAATCAGTCCGGGCGGGGGGGCGGGCTCGGTGCAGCCGGTTCCGAGGGTCTCGATGACGACGAGGCGGCCGCCGGGCTTGAGCGCGCGGCGCATCGCCGTGAGGGCGTGGCCGATGCGGGATGGCCAATCATCGGGGTGCCAGCTGACGGCGTGCCCGAAGACCCAGCCGGCCACGGCGAGGTCGGCCCACGAGGCGTCGAAGTCGAGGGCGTAGGCGTCGCCGACGACGAGGTCGAGGCGATCGTCCGAGTAGCCCTCGGCGCGCAGCCGGGCGCGGGCGACGGCGAGCATCGGGGCGGCCTGCTCGCAGCCGCGCACCGAGGCGCCCGCGCGCAGGAGCAGGCGGGTGACGCGCCCGGTGCCGACGCCGAGCTCGAGGGCGCGGGCGCCGACGGGGAGCGGGGCGACCGCGGCGAGCAGGGCGGGGAGTGCGCCGTCGTGGTCCTCGGCGGAGACCATGGCGTCGTAGCGGTCGGGGTCGCGGAGGTAGACCTGCGCGTAGTCGACGGTGCCCATTCGGGGGGAGAGGGTTGCACGGGGAGGGGGCTGGGGGGTGCAGGTCTCCCCGTCCGCGCCTCAGCTCCCCGGCGTGAAGGTGAACGGGAAGGTGAACTCCACGCTGCCCCCCTGCGGGATGGGGAACACCAGGCCCCGCAGGCGGCCCGTGACGCAGGTGCCGACGTTGGGCGAGGCGGCGAGCCCCGCGGTCGACGCGCGGGTGATGCGGCCGCTCGCGCCCAGGGTGAAGTTCACGTCGAGGCGGCCGGCGAGCGCGGGGTTCTGCCGCAGCTCGCGCTCGTAGCAGGAGCGGATGCCCCCGAGCTGTCCGCGGATGAGCCGCGCCACGGTGTCGGCGTCGACGACCCCGTCGCCGCCGTTGGTCTCGATGGGCTGGGGCGCCACGGTGTAGCGCACGACGGTGTGCACCACCTCGGGACCGGTGCCGATGTCGTCGCCGGTCGAGCGCACCGCGCCACCCTCGCCGAGCCGCCGCCCGCCGCCGGGCGGACCCGCCATCGCCAGCGCGTTGCGGTGCACGCCGGGCTGGCCGGTGGCGCTGGTGATGCCGCCGACGTGCTCGAGGTCTTCGCGGGTTCCGGCCATGAGGCCGCCGTGGATGAGGGCGTCGTTCGCGGTGCCGTGGCCGGTGTCGTTCACCCCGGTGAGCGCGGCGAACTCGGCGCGGTTGTGGCTCATCGCGTTGGCGACCGCGGCGACGGCGCGGTCGGCGGCGGCGTTGGCGTCGGCCACGCGGCGTGCGTCGCGGGCGGCGCGGTCGG
>JAQBQI010000416.1 GCA_028287085.1 Myxococcaceae bacterium | reverse complement strand
CGGGCAGGGGGGCGAGCAGCGCGGCGAGCGCGAGCGCGCCGACGATGGGGCGTGACATGGGTGTTGGTTCCTCCCGCGGCGGGCGCGCGGCGGCCGCGCTCGAAGCACGGCACAGACCCTCTGCGCTCGCCGACTGACCTGCATTGTTGCGAGGCCCGGGTCGGGCGTTCACCGGCGTGGGAAGGGCTCGACGGCCGTCGGGGTCGGGCCGTAGTGTGCGCGCCCCGAGATCAACCATGAGCGAACACGAGAATCCCCCAGGCACGGCCCCGCGAACCGACGGCGGTCCAGGCAATTTCGTCGACGACCTGGTGCGCGACGAGCTCGCGGCCGGGGTCAACGGCGGGCGCCTGATGACGCGCTTTCCGCCGGAGCCCAACGGCTATCTACACCTCGGCCACGCCAAGTCGATCACCCTGAATTTCGGGCTCGCGCAGCGCCACGGCGGCGTCTGCAACCTCCGCTTCGACGACACCAACCCCGCCACCGAGGAGGTCGAGTACGTCGAGTCGATCCAGGCCGACGTGCGCTGGCTGGGCTTCGAGTTCGGGGCGCGGCTCTACTACGCCTCGGACTACTTCGAGCAGCTCTACAAGTGGGCCGAGAAGCTCATCAAGGACGGCAACGCCTACGTCGACTCGCAGGACCTCGAGGCCATCCGCGCGGGCCGCGGCGACTTCCACCGACCGGGCGTCGACGGGCCCTTCCGCGGGCGCTCGGTCGAGGAGAACCTCGACCTGTTCCGGCGCATGCGGGCGGGGGAATTCCCCGACGGCGCGCACGTGCTCCGCGCGAAGATCGACATGGCCTCGAAGGACCTCAACCTCCGCGACCCGCTGATGTATCGCATCCGGCACGCGACCCATCACCGCACCGGGGACAAGTGGTGCATCTACCCGATGTACGACTGGGCCCACGGGCAGAGCGACGCGATGGAGGGCGTGACGCACTCGATCTGCACGCTGGAGTTCGTCAACCACCGCGGGCTGTACGAGTGGTTCCTCGCGGCCATCGGGGTCGAGCACAAGCCCAGGCAGATCGAGTTCGGCAAGCTCAACCTGTCGTACACGGTGCTGTCGAAGCGGCGCATGAAGGAGCTCGTCGAGGGCAACTACGTGAGCGGCTGGGACGACCCGCGGATGCCCACGCTCGCGGCCGTGCGCCGCCGCGGGTTCACCCCGGAGGCGCTGCGGGCCTTCTGCGAGCGCGTGGGCGTCTCGAAGCGCGACGGGGTCGCAGACGTGACGCTGCTCGAACACGCCGTGCGCGAAGACCTCAACGCGCGCTCGCCGCGGGTGATGGGGGTGCTGCGGCCCTTGAAGCTGGTCATCGAGAACCTGCCCGAAGGGGAGGTGGTGTGGTTCGACGCGGCGGTGCACCCCGAGCACCCGGAGCTGGGGACGCGGAAGGTTCCCTTCGCGCGCGAGCTGTTCATCGAGCGGGAGGACTTCATGGAAGACCCGCCGAAGAAGTTCTTCCGGCTGAGCGTGGGGCGCGAGGTGCGGCTGCGCTACGCGTGCTTCATCACCTGCACTGGGGTGGACAAGGACCCGGCGACGGGCGAGGTCACCGCGCTGCGCTGCACCTGGGACCCGGCGACGAAGGGCGGCGACGCCCCCGACGGGCGCAAGGTGAAGGGCACCCTGCACTGGGTGAGCGCGGCGCACGCGGTCGAGGCCGAGGTGCGCTTGTATGACCGGCTCTTCACGGTCGAAGACCCCATGACCGTCCCCGAGGGCGGCACCTGGAAGGACCACCTCAACACCGACTCGTTGACCGTGCTCAGGGGCTGCAAGCTGGAGCCGTCACTGGTCGACGCGAAGCCGGGCGAGCGCTTCCAGTTCGAGCGCATGGGGTACTTCTGCGTCGACACGCGCGACTCGAAGCCGGGCGCGCTGGTGTTCAATCGCACCATCGGGCTGGCCGACTCGTGGGCCAAGATGGTGGCGGCCAACAAGGCCGGCTGACGCGCCCACGGCTGAACGCCCCGCGCCGCGGGGGCAACGCTTGAAGGGCGTTGCCGGATGGACTAGTCCGCCCGACAGCTTAGATCCCCCGACAGGAGAAGTTCATGCAGCAGGTCGTTCAGGAAGTGCGCACGGGCAAGACCGGCGTCCGCGAGATTCCCGCGCCGGTGGCCGCCGCGGGCCAGGTCGTGGTCGCCACGTCGGCCTCGCTGGTCTCCGCCGGCACCGAGCGCTACGTCGTCGAGCTCGCCCGCAAGAGCCTCATCGGCAAGGCCCGCGAGCGGCCCGACCACGTGCGCCGCGTGCTCCAGAAGCTGAAGTCCGACGGCGTGGTCATCACGGCGCAGCAGGTGATGGCCAAGCTCGATGAGCCCATGCCGCTCGGGTACTCGTCGGCGGGCGTGATCCTGGAGTGCGGGCGCGGCGTGCAGGAGTACAAGCCGGGCGACCGCGTCGCGACGGCCGGGCCGCACGCGGGCGTGGTGAGCGTCGGGCGCAACCTCGTGGCGCGCATCCCCGAGGGCGTGAGCTTCGAGCAGGCCGCGTACACGAGCGTGGCGAGCATCGGCCTCGAGGGCGTGCGCCTCGCGCGCGCGACGCTGGGCGAGCGCGTGCTGGTGATCGGCCTCGGGCTCATCGGGCAGATCTGCGTGGCGCTCCTGAAGGCCCAGGGGTGCCGGGTGTTCGGCACCGACATCGACCCGTCGAAGCTCGAGCTCGCGAAGACCTTCGGCGCCGACGCCGTGGGCCTCGGGTCGCCGCGGCAGGCGGTGCGCGATTTCGCCGGCGCGCAGGGGGTTGATGCGGTGGTCATCACGGCCGCCACGCAGAGCAACGAGCCCATCGAGTTCGCCGCGGAGGTCACGCGCGCCAAGGGCCGCATCGTGCTGGTCGGCGTGGTGGGCCTCAACCTCCCGCGCGCGCCCTTCTTCATGAAGGAGCTCGAGTTCACGGTGTCGTCGTCGCTCGGCCCGGGCCGCATGGACCCGTCGTACGAGGACAAGGGCGTCGACTACCCCTTCGGCCACGTGCGCTGGACGGCGCAGCGCAACATGGAGGCGATCCTCGACCTCATCGCGCAGGGCAAGCTGCCCGTGGAGAAGCTCACCACGCACCGCTTCGCCATCGCGCGCGCGGCCGAGGCCTACGACCTCATCACCAGCGACGCCCCGGTGCTGGGCGCGGTGCTCACCTACCCCGATCAGGTCGCCGCCCCGTCGCGGCGGGTCGAGCTGCGCGCGGCGCGGCCCGTCGGGTCGTCCGATCTCGGCGTGTCGCTCATCGGCGCGGGCAACTACGCGCGCCTGGTGATGATGCCGGCCTTCGCGAAGCTCGGTCCCGTGCGGTGGCGGGGGTTGTCGACGGCGCGCGGGCTCAACGCCGAGCACTCGGGCCGCAAGATGGAGTTCGACTTCGCGACCACCGAGGTCGACGAGCTGTTCAGCGACCCGGGGACGCGCGCGATCTTCGTGGCGACGCGGCACGACCTGCACGCCGACCTCGTGGTGCGCGCGCTGCGGGCGGGCAAGCACGTCTTCGTCGAGAAGCCGCTGTGCATCACCGAGGCGGAGCTCGCCCGGGTGAAGGAGACGGTCGAGTCGCTCGGCCGCGAGTGCCCGATTCTCATGGTGGGCTTCAACCGGCGCTTCGCGCCCGCGCTCGACCGGGTGCGCGGCTTCTTCGACGGCGTCGGGGCGCGCACGGTGAGCTTCCGCTTCGCGCCGGGGGCCATTCCCGCCAACGCGTGGCCGCAGGACGAGGACATCGGCGGCGGGCGCATCGTGGGCGAGGCCTGCCACGCCATCGACACCTGCGTGGCGCTGCAGGGCAGCGGCCCGGTGAAGGTCTACGCCGAGTCGGTGGCGATGAACCGGGGGCTGGAGACCACCGACGACCAGGTGTTCATCACGGTGCGTCACGCCAACGGCGGGGTGTCGAACGTGTCGTACCAGTCGGCCGGCGACCGCGCGGGCCCCGTCGAGCGCATCGAGGTCTTCGGCGGCGGCCGCACCGCGGTCATCGACGAGTGGGACGCCGTGACGCTCTGGAAGGCCGAGCGCCGCACCGAGGAGAAGGGCCACAAGGACCGCGGGCACGCCGCGGGCTTCAAGGCCTTCGTCGACGCCGTGCGCCGCGGCGGCGCGTGGCCGATCTCGTGGGAGGAGACCTACGGGACGGCGCTCGCCTCGCTGATGGCCGTGCGCAGCCTGCGCGAGGGCCTGCCCGTGACGCTCACCGAGGAGGCCGCGGCGGTCGAGTCGGGCGACGCGGCGGAGGAGAGCGCGGCCGGGGCGAGCGCGTGAGCGACGCGTTCTCGGTGCTGCTCACCAGCGGTGGGCGGCGCGTGGCGCTGGTGCGCGAGTTTCAAGCGGCGCTGGCGCAGCTCGGGGTCGCGGGGCGGGTGCTGGTGGCCGACCTGCG
>JAQBQI010000162.1 GCA_028287085.1 Myxococcaceae bacterium | reverse complement strand
ACGCCTCCGGGCTCGCCGGGGCCGACGCGCTGGGCGCGCTGCACGCCTTCTTCCAGCCGTGGGTGGCGCGGCTCGCGCGCTCGGGGCGGGTGCTGGTGCTCGGCCGCCCGGCCGACGACCCGGCGCTCACGGGCGACGCCGCCGCGGCGCAGTCGTCGCTCGACGGCTTCGTCAAGAGCCTCGCCAAGGAGCTCGGCCGCCACGGCGTCACGGCCAACCTCGTGCGCGTCGAGCGCGGCGCCGAAGACCGCGCGGGCGCCGTCGTGCGCTGGCTGCTTACCGATCGGTCGGCCTTCGTGTCGGGGCAGCCCCTGCGGGTGTCGACGACGGCGGCGGCCGAGCCCGCGCCCCCGCGGGTGCGCCCGCTGGAGAAGCGCGTGGCGCTGGTGACGGGCGCGGCCCGGGGCATCGGCGCGGCGACGGCGCGGGCCCTCGCGGCGGAGGGCGCGCGGGTGCTCTGCCTCGACCGGCCGCAGGAGAGGGCGGCGGTGACCGCCCTCGCCCGCGAGCTGGGCGGGGAGGTGGTGCTGGCCGACCTGGGCGACCCGGCCGCGGCGGCGACGGTGGCGGCGGCGGTGGCGGCGCTCGGCGGGGTCGACGTGGTGGTGCACAACGCGGGCGTGACGCGCGACCGCACGATGGCGCGCATGAAGCGCGAGCACTGGGACGCGGTGCTCGCCGTGAACCTCCGGGCGGTGCTGGCGCTCGACGCGGCGCTCGATCCGCTGCTGCGCGACGGGGGGCGGGTGCTGTGCCTGTCGAGCATCGCGGGCGTCGCGGGCAACGTCGGGCAGACGGCCTACGCGGCGTCGAAGTCGGCGCTCGTCGGGTGGGTGCGGGCGCGGGCGCTCGCGCTGGGGCGTCGCGGGGTGACGGTCAACGCGGTGGCGCCGGGCTTCATCGAGACGCGGATGACGGCGGCGGTTCCGGCGGCGATTCGCGAGGCGGGGCGGCGGCTGTCGGCGCTGGCCCAGGGGGGCCAACCGGAGGACGTCGCGCAGGCGATCACCTTCCTGGCGACGCCGGCGGCGCGGGGCGTGACGGGGCAGACGCTGCGGGTGTGCGGCGGGGCCTTCCTGGGGGCGTAGGAGATGACGATGCACAAGGTCGACGGGCGGCGGGCGGTGGTGGTGGCGGGCGCGCGGACGCCCTTCGTGAAGGCCTTCGGTGACTTCACGACGATGGACACGATCGCGCTGGGGGCGGCGGCCGCGCGGGGCGCGCTGGCGCAGGTGGGCCTCGGCGTGCGCGACGTCGACGCGGTGGTCTGGGGGGGAGTGATCCTGCCGAGCGGGTCGCCCAACGTGGGGCGCGAGATCGCGCTCGACCTGGGGCTCGACCCGCGGGCCGAGGCGATGACGGTCACGCGGGCCTGCGCCTCGGGGCTGCAGGCGATCACGCTGGCGGCGGCGGCGATCGAGCGGGGCGAGGCCGACGTGGTGCTGTGCGGCGGCAGCGACTCGACGAGCAACGCGGAGATCAAGCTGCCGCAGAAGGTGGTGCACGCGCTGGCGCCGCTGGCGCTGGGCAGGCCGACGCCGGCCGACTACCTGGCGGTGCTGGGTCAGCTGTGGCCGATCACCGACCTGCTGCCGCGGCAGCCGAAGATCGCCGAGCGCACGACGGGCGAGGTGATGGGCGCGGCGGCCGAGCGCATGGCGACGCGCAACGAGATCACCCGCGCCGCGCAGGACGCCTTCGCGCTGCGCTCGCACCAGCGGGCGGCGGCGGCGATCGCGAGTGGCCGCTTCGACGACGAGGTGGTGGCGGTCACGACCCCGGAGGGCAAGACCGTGCGGGCCGACGGGCTGGTGCGGGGTGACAGCTCATTGGAGAAGCTGGCGAAGCTGCGCGCGGCCTTCGCCAAGGACGGAACGCTGACGGCCGGCAACAGCAGCGCCCTCACCGACGGCGGCGCGGCGGTGGTGCTGATGAGCGAGGCGAAGGCGCGGGCGCTGGGGCTGCGGGCGAAGGCGGCGTTCCGGTCGTGGGCCTACGTCGGGGTCGACCCGGCCGATCAGCTGTTGATGGGACCTGCCCTGGCGATGCCATTGGCCCTGGAGCGGGCGGGGCTGACGCTGGCGGACATCGACTACGTCGACCTGCACGAGGCCTTCGCGGCGCAGGTGTTGAGTGTGTTGAAGATGCTGGCGAGCGACGGGTTCGCGCGGGCGCGGCTGGGTCGCGACGCGGCGGTGGGGGCGGTGGCCGACGAGCGGCTCAATGTGCATGGCGGCTCGCTGGCGTTGGGGCACCCCTTCGGCGCGACGGGCGCGCGCATGGTGACGACGATGGCCAATGAGCTGGCGCGCTCGGGCAGGAAGACGGCGCTGCTGGGCATCTGCGCGGCGGGCGGGCTCGGCGCGGCGGCGGTGCTCGAGCGGGTGGAGTGATGCCCGCGCGGCGGCGTTGACGTCGGCGCGGACACCGGGCAACGGTGCCGCGGGGCCGACGGGGGCCGCGCGGAGGGTGCGTCGATGGCGGGACTGACGAAACACGAGCTCGAGGACATCGCGCGGGCGAACGCGTCGGGGCTCGCGCCGGTGGTGTTCGTGCACGGGCTGTGGCTGCTGCCGAGCAGCTGGGAGCGGTGGCGCAAGCTCTTCGAGGAGCGGGGCTACACCACGCTGGCGCCCGGCTGGCCGGACGATCCCGAGACGGTGGCGGAGGCGCGGGCGCACCCGGGGGCCTTCGCGAAGAAGGGCCTTCGCGCGGTGACCGAGCACTACCTGGAGGCGATCGCGAAGCTCACGCGGCGCTGCGCGGTGGTGGGGCACTCCTTCGGCGGAATGATCGCGCAGAAGCTCGCGGGCGAAGGGGTCTCGAACGCGACCGTGGCGATCGACCCGGCGCCCTTCCAGGGCGTGCTGCCGCTGCCGATCTCGGCGCTGAAGTCGGCCTTCCCGGTGCTGGGCAACCCGGCCAACCACGGCCGGGCGGTGACGCTGACCTTCGAGCAGTTCGTCTTCGGGTGGGCCAACGCGCTGCCCGAAGCGGAGGCGCGGCAGCTCTACGAGACCTACCACGTGCCGGCCCCGGGCCAGCCCATCTTCCAGGCCGCCACCGCCAACCTCAACCCCTGGTCGGAGGGCAAGGTCGACACCAACAACCCCGCGCGCGGCCCGCTGCTGCTGGTCTCCGGCGAGAAGGACAACACCGTCCCGTGGTCGATCGTGCGCGCGTCGTACGAGCGGCAGAAGCGCAACGTGGGCGTCACCGAGATCATCAAGGTGGCCAACCGGGGGCACTCGCTCGTGATCGACAGCGGGTGGCGCGAGGTCGCCGACACGGCGCTCGCGTTCGTGGAGAAGCACCTGCCGAAGTAGGCCCTGGCGGCGGTCGGGGCCGCGGTAGAATGCGGCTCCGCCCATGACCATCCGAGAGACCCGAGCGGACGGCGGCGCCTCGCAGTGGCTCGCGCTGATCGAACACATCGGCGGCGGCAAGGTGGTCGGCGGAGCGCGCTACCTGCACCTGAGCGCCGCGCCCGCCGAGCTCGTCGACGCGGTGCGTGCCGCGGTCGCCGCGGTCGGCGGACCGGCCGACGGCTTCAACGTGCTCAAGCTGGTGCTCGACGCGCCGCGACTGTCACTGTTGAACTACCCTTCGTACTTCGAACTCGCCTTTCCCCTGCTGGCCGACTCCTGGACCCTCGACCTCGCCGCGGGCACCTGCGATCACCGGAGCTACCCGGCGGGGCGCAATCCCCCGGTGTTGCATCGCAAGGAGCTACTGCTCGCGCCCGACCACCCGCGGCGGGCGGAGTTCGCGGCGCTGACCGCCGCGGCCGAGGGCCACGCGCTCTTCGCCAACGCGCTCACGATCGGACATCGCAATCAATGGGAGGCGCTGGTGCGCGCGAAGGGACTGCGGGTCGACGGGCACGCGCTGGTGGCGCTGGAGAACCCCGAGGCGACGGCGACGGTGCTGCGCCACCGCACGGCGATGGCGCGGCGGGCGCTGTCGACGCCGATGCAGGCGCTCTGGCGGCACGGGTACCTCGCCGCGGGAAACACGGTCTTCGACTACGGCTGCGGTCGGGGCGACGACCTCGCTGCGTTGGCGTCGCACGGGGTCGAGGCGCGCGGGTGGGATCCGTACTTCCGGCCCGAGGCGGGACGGGACGAGTCGGACGTCGTCAACCTGGGCTTCGTGCTCAATGTCATCGAAGACCCGGGCGAGCGGCGGGAGGCCCTGGCCCGGGCCTACGGGCTCGCGCGCAAGGTTCTCGCGGTGTCGGCGCTGCTCGGGGGAAGGGCGGCCGAGGAGCGCCATCTGGCCTACGGCGACGGGGTGCTGACGTCGCGGAGCACCTTCCAGAAGTACTTCGGCCACGAGGAGCTGGGCGAGTACATCGCCGGGGCGCTGGGGCGGGAGCCCGTGTCGGTGGGTCCGGGGTTGTTCTTCGTGTTTCGTCGCGACGAGGACGAGCAGGACTTCCTCGAAGGCCGGCAGCGCTCGTCGGGGCGATATGGCGTGATGCCGACGACGCCGGCGCGGCCGGTGGTCGAGCGCGAGCGGGCGGCGCGGGCGGCGAGGCCGAAGTCGCCGACGCGGTGGGAGAAGGGCGCGGCGCTCGTCGAGGACTTCTGGCGGGTCTGCCTGGAGCTGGGGCGGGTTCCGCGCGAGGGGGAGTTCGCGCGACTGGGGGAGCTGACGCGCGAAGTGGCGAGTGCGCCGGTGGTGCTGCGAAGGTTGACCGAAGAGCGGGGCGGCGAAGCGCTGGCGGCGGCGCGGGCGCGGCGCATGGGCGATCTGTCGGTGTTCCTGGGATTGAACATGTTCGAGCGGCGGCGCTCGGCGGGGAGCTGGGGGGCGCGCGCGCAGGTCGATCTGCGGGAGTTCTGGGGGTCGTACCCGAAGGCGACGGAGGCGGGCCAGGCGCTGCTCTTCTCGCTGCGCGACGCGAAGACCATCGCGGCGGCCGGCGCGACGGCGGCGGCGCAGGGCTTCGGGTGGCTGGTCGAGGGCGAGTCGCTGCAGGTCGACGGGCGGCTGGTGAACGAGCTGCCGCCGGCGCTGCGGGTGTACCTCGGCTGCGCCGGGAAGCTCTACGGCGAGGTGCAGGGCGCCGACGTGGTGAAGCTGCATATCGGATCAGGGAAGGTGAGCCTGATGCGATATGACGACTACGAGGGGAGCGCGATTCCGCTGCTGGTCGAGCGCGTGAAGGTGGACCTGCGGCGGCAGCAGGTGAGCTACTATCGATATGAGCGCGGGGGGGAGTTCGAGCCGCAGCCGCTGTATATGAAGTCGCGGTACATGCACCCCGCGATGGAGGGCTACGCGGGGCAGCGCGGGTTTGATGAGGGACTGGAGGCGGCGGCGGAGGCAGCGGGGGTCGATTGGGGTGGCTACGGGCCGCCGGTGGAGGCGCTGCGGGGGGTGCTCGCGGGGATGACGGCGCCCGCGGGGATGCGGGTCATGGGGGGGTGAAGTCCTGCCGGAGGGCCGCGACGACGGCGCGCATGACGTCGGGCGCGAGCATCGGGACCTGGGCGAGCACGACGCCGTCTTCGTCCTGGAGGCGGGCCGCGAGCTGGCCCTTGCCCAGGAGCCGCTCGGCCCCTTCCTCGAGCAGCGAGATGCGCGAGGTGCCCTCGCTCTCGACCCGGAGAATGAGCCGGTTGCCGAGGTTGTCGCGGAGCTGCACCGGCATGACCCGGTCCTCGGGGCGCTGGGCGGCGAAGATCAGGAAGATGCCGGCCGCGCGCGCCTTCACGCCGAGCCGCTGCACGGTGGTCTGCACGGCCTTCTTGTACTCGTCGACGAGCATCCACTCGGCGAACTCGTCGTGCACCAGCCAGCGCACCGGGAGCCTGCGCGACTCGGACACCAGCTTGTTGTAGCCGGCGAGGTTCGTGACCCCTTCGCCGATCTCGCGGAACCGCCGGTAGCGGTTGTCCATCTCCTCGGTGAGGGACGTGAGCTGCGCGACCGCTTCGTTCTGCTCGACCACGATGCCGCCGTCGAGGTGCGGCAGCTTCTCCAGCAGCTGGTAGTCGACGCCCTGCTTCGGATCGATGAGGGTGATCCGCGCGGTGGCGGGGACGTTGGTCATCGCGATGTCGAGCAGGAGGTTCTGGAGCAGCACCGACTTGCCGCTGCCGGTGGTGCCCGCGATGAGGGTGTGCGGCGCGTGCGTCGTGCCGGGGCGCAGGTAGAGCGTCGACCCATCGCTCTCCCGCACGCCCACCACGAGGCGCTGGTTGCGGCGCCCCGCGACGTCGTCGACCTCGCGGTGGCGGAGCACGGTCGGCAACGAGACGAGCTCGCGGTGCGGGCGCGCGACGGAGGCCACCACGGCCCCCGGCTCCGCCGAGACGCGGATCACCCGCAGCCCGTGCGTGGTCAACAGCTGGCTCGTGCGCTGCTCGATCGCCGACACCGTGAGCTGATCGGAGCCCTGGAAGCGCAGCAGCGCGGCGTTGGGCGTGAGGCGCTTGCCGATCAGCCGCGCCTGGAGCCGGTAGTTGCGCAGCGCGTTGGCGAGGGCGCCGCCGGTGTGCTCCAGCCACGCGAGGTCCTCGTCGCTCTGGGCCGTGTCGGTCGCGGCGCCCTCGAGGATCGCCGCCACGCGGGGCGAGGCCCAGGCGAAGGGCGACCCGTCGTTCAGCGGGGCGGGCGGCACCACGCGGGGCGGGAACGACAGCCGCGGCGGAGGATCGGAGTCCGGCGCGTCGTCATCGTCCGATGATGACGCCGCCGAGGCGGGCGGCGGCGGGGGTGGCGCGGCGCGCGGGGGTTCGGGCGTCGGCGCGGTTGGGGGCTGCGGCGCCGGG
>JAQBQI010000280.1 GCA_028287085.1 Myxococcaceae bacterium | reverse complement strand
GGGCGCGCGTCGACGCGGCCCGGCGCGAGGCGGTGGCGGAGCTGTGCGCCGGCGCGGGCGTCGGGGCGCCCGACGACGCGGCGGTAAAGGCGCTCGGCTGGCCGCGGCCGGAGGAGTCGCGGGCGATGCTCGCGTCGCTGCGCGCGCAGGTGTGGGACGCGTAGGCGGCCGGGTCAGCGCCCCGGCGACCCTGCCCAGCGCGAGAGCCGCCACACGCCGTACGCGACGCCCGCGCCGAGCGCCGCGCCCGCGACGAGGTCGCTCGGCCAGTGCACGCCGGTGTACAGGCGGTCGAGCGAGACGAGCGCGCCGAAGGCCGTCGCGACGAGGCCCGCGCGCCACCCCCACGCGAGCCAGATGAAGGCCGCCGCCGCGCCGCACGCCGCCGCGGTGCCCGACGGAAACGACAGGCTCGACGCCGGCGGAACGGACCCGAGCACGTGCAGCTGCGCCGCGAGCGCGGGCACCGAAGTCGGCCGGTGCCGCTGCACCAGCGGCTTGACCACGGTCTCGGCGACGAAGAGCGCCACGAAGTACGCGAGCCAGCCGTCGCGCGCGGCGGCCACGTCGCGGCGGCCGCGGGTGCGCAGCGCGAGCGCGAGCATCGCGACGAGAAACACCTCGATGCCCCAGTGGTTCAGCCAGCGCGCCCAGGGGTCGAGCGCGGCCGAGCGCAGCCCGTTGACCGCCAGCAGTACCGACCCCTCGAGCGAGCGCAGCATCGGGGCAGTCGTAGCCGCAACCGGGCCGCGCCGTCACGCGCCCGGCGACGATCGGTCGCTGGTACAGTGCGACCCGCATCCCCCTTCTTCTGGACAGGTACTCCCATGAAATCCCCTTGGAATCTCGGCGTTTTCTTCTGTGTCTCGCTCGCGGCCTGCGGCGACTCGGCCACCCCGACGCCCGCCGCCGACGCCGGCTCTGACGCCGCGGCGGACGACGTCGGCACCCCCCAGGACGTCGCGGTCGACGCCGGGCGCGACGTGCCCGCGATCGACGCGCCCGCGACGGACGTGTCCGCGACGGACGTCCCCGCGACGGACGTCCCCGCGACCGACCGCCCCGTCGTCGTCGCCGATGCGGGCGTCGATGTCCCGCCGGCCGACGACGCGCAGCCCGGTCGCACCTGCGGCGGCCGCGGCGGATCGCCCTGCCCCGACGGGCAATTCTGCGACTTCCCGATCGCGTCGATCTGCGGCGCGGCCGACGGCCCGGGCGTCTGCACGACGCCGCCGGGCGGGTGCAACGACCTCTACGATCCGGTGTGCGGCTGCGACGGGCGCACCTACGGCAACGCGTGCGACGCCGCGGCCAACCGCGCGAGCGTGGCGCGCCGGGGCGCCTGCGCCGCGACGCCGCCCGACGCGGGCTCGGGCGACGCCGCGATGAGCGACTGCCGCAGCCGCGGGTGCAGCAGCACGAGCAGCTGCCAGGCGTGCCTGAGCCCCGGCGGTGTCGTGTACGCGTGCATCCCCAACGGCGCGGCCTGCTGACGGGCGCCGCGCCGGTGCGTGGCGCGCCCTGACCGCGGTTGATACAACCCCGGGCCGAACTTCCGGGAGGGGCTCCAACGCGATGCGGTCGACCATCTTCGTTCTCATCGTCCTCGCCCTCGGCTGCAAGCCCACCGTCGGTCTGCTGCCGCCGGTCGGGCTCGACGCCGCGGGCCCCGACGCCGCGGGCCCCGACGACGCGGCGCCCCCGACCGACGCGATGGACGACACCCCACCGCCGGTCGACATCGCGCGCCCGCCGGCGGACGCCGGGGCCGCGGTCGAGTGTACCGGCGACCGCCAGTGCTCGGCGCTGGGCATGGTCTGCGACCTCGCCAACGGACGCTGCGTCGGCTGCAACGTGCAGACGGACTGCGTCGGCGGCGCGCTGTGCCTGCGCCACGCCTGCCAGGTGGTGACCCCGTGCGCGTCGTCGGTGACGTGCCCCGGGCAGGTGTGCTCGACCCGCCTCGGGTTCTGCGTCGACTGCAACGTCGACGGCGACTGCCCGACCGCGCAGCAGTGCCGCGAGTCGCTCTGCGTCGACCGACCGGCGGCCTGCGCCAGCTCGCGCGAGTGCTCCGCGATGGGCATGGTCTGCGACCCGGTCCAGAGCGTCTGCGTGGAGTGCGTCGCCGACGTCGACTGCGGGGCGGGGCGCTACTGCCGCGCCGCGCGAACCTGCGCCCGCCAGACCTGCACGCCCAACGAGACCTCGTGTCAGGACGCGACCCGCCAGCGCGCGTGCAACGCGAGCGGCTCGGAGGTCTCCGTGACGGTCTGTCCCTCCGGGCAGACGTGCCGGGGCGACCGCTGCCAGGGTCCCGTCTGCTCACCCGGGGCCGCGACCTGCGCGTCGCCGACCGCGCGGAGCGTGTGCGCCGCCGACGGACTCACCGCCGCGACGACCCCGTGCCCGACCGCCGCCAACGTCGCCGCGCCGCGCTGCGCGGGGGCGGGCGCCTGCGGCTTCGAGTGCAACGCCGGCTACGGCGACTGCGACGGCAGCGCGGCCA
>JAQBQI010000254.1 GCA_028287085.1 Myxococcaceae bacterium | reverse complement strand
CGTCGCCCGCGTCGCCCGTCGGGCCGCCCGCCTCGGCGCTCGCGTCGGCCGCCGTGTTCGTCGTCGTCGACTCGCACCCCGCCGCCGCCGAGACGAACATCCCTCCGATGAAGAGACGCGCCACGATGCCCTCTGCCCCCCGCGATCGCTTCTTGCCCATAAGTGGACGACGATCTACCACGCCCGCGGGACGGCGCGCCGCGGGGCGCAGGCGACGCTTGACACTGCTCCGACCGGACGCCTAGCGTGCCGCCACGATCGTGCGACGAAACGGGCTTCTTTTCGCTGCGGCGCTGTGGACGGCCGCCGGGGTTGCGGGCGCGCAGGAGGCCGACACGCCCGCGAGCGGTCCGCTGCACATGCACGCGGAGACCGCGCGCATCGTCGACGTGGTCGACTCCTTCGACGCCGGCAGCCAGTTCGGGCTGCGCCTCACCGCGGGCTACCAGTTTCAGCGCCGCGACCTGCGCGTGCAGCGCGAGATGCGGGTGAGCAACCCGGGCACCAGCCTCGGCGTGCCGCAGTACGCCGACGTCGCCGACTACACCCGCAGCACGCACACGCTGCTGGTCAACGCCGAGATCGGGCTCTTCCACGACCTCGCGCTCACCTTCGGCCTGCCGCTCGTGCTCTCCGACGCGCGCAAGCTGCGCCCCCCGGCGGGCGTCTCGGTCGACGGCGCCCGCGCCGCCCTCGCCGACGGCTGGAGCGAGGGCCCCGGCACCCCGCACGCCACCTCGCTCTTCGACCCGAGCTTCGACAGCCCCGAGCGCTCGGGCATCGACCAGGTGCGCCTCGGCTTGCAGTGGTCGATCTTCAACCAGCAGCGCGACCGCAACCGCCCCACCTGGACGCTCTCCTTCGAGTGGCGCCCGCCGGTGGGCTCGCTCCTGCGCCCCTGCCGCCAGACCTCCACGGGCACCTTCTGCCCCGACGCGGCGAGCGTCCCCGCGACGCCCGCGTCGGGCAACAGCGCGCCGACCGCGGCCGCGCGCACGGCGCCCGCCAGCCCCGACCCGGGCGTCTCGCGCGGGCTGCACGGGGTGTACTTCCAGACCGTCGTCGCGCGCCGCTTCGGCTACGTCGAGCCCTACGCCGGCTTCGACTTCCTCGCGGAGTTTCCCATCCGCAGCAGCGCGTTTCGCTACGCCGACACGCCGCTCGGGCAGCTCGCCAACTTCCCGCCCATCGTCGGCACGCTCACCGCCGGCATGGAGATCATCCCGTGGGAGAACCGCGAGACCTGGCAGCGCATGCTCATCGACCTGCGCTTCCGCGGGTCGTACTACTCCCCCGGCCGCGATTACTCCCCCCTGTATGACGCGCTGGGCTCGTCGCTGAGCCGGCCGCTCAACCTCCCGGGCTGCCCCTCCAACGCGCGCGCCGCCGACGGCACCTGCCAGGCCGAGCGCAACGTCTACTTCGACGGGCTCACCACCACCGCGTCGCACGTCGTCCTCGGCGGCAGCGCGATGGTCTCGGTGCAGCCGGCGAAGTTCCTGCGCTTCACCCTCGGGGCGGCCGTCGCGTGGACCTCGCCGTACCTCATCACCAACACCGACGCGTGCAACCCGGGGCAGACGGTGCCCGCCGATCACCCCGAGTGGCGCGGCGGCTGTCAGGGCAGCAGCTCGCCCGACCCCACGCACCGCCCCGTCATCGACGCCGCCGGCGGCCGCTTCCGCACCACCAACGACCTCACCTGGGATTTCTACGCCGCCATCGCGCTCACCCCGCGCGTCTGGTAGCGCCGCCGCTCACATCGTCAGGTTGGCCACGCACACCAGGTCGGCCCCGGCGTCGGCCGTGAGCCCGCGGCAGACCGTGCCGGGCCGGCAGTCGCCGTCGGCCGCGCAGGTGCGCAGGCAGCGGCCGCTGGTGCCGCCGTCGACCGCGCCGCCGTCGACCACCACCGCCACCGCGAGGCCGGGCCGGCACACCGCGCCGAAGCCGGGGCAGTCGCGGTCGACCGCGCAGGGCTGCGTGCAGACGAAGGCGGGCGCGCCGCTGGTGCTCGCCGCGATGCGCTCGCAGCGCGTCTCGAGGCCGCAGAGCTCGGCCGAGGTGCAGCGGCCGTAGCTCAGGGGGTTCTGGTAGTCCTGGGCGCAGGCCGCGGGCAGGAGCAGCAGCGGCAGGAGCAGGAGGAGGGGGCGCATCGGCGGCGCAGCATCACGCGAATGGCGGGGCGAGGGCAAACGCGCCGTCCCGGCGAGCGGCGTGAGAGAAAAAACCGCAAGGGCGCAAGGGTCGCAAGGGACGGATGAGATGGATGGCATGGGATGGAGGGACGGGCGGGCACGGACTCGCCTCTCGCACCGTGCGGGGCTGCTCCCTTGCGACCCTTGCGCCCTTGCGGTTTTCTCTCACGGCGCTCGTCCGCGTCGTCAGCTCCAACGATGCCGGTCACGCCCGCGTGAGCACCACCCGCGTGATCTCGCCGCGCGTGCCGAGGCGCATCGGCGGGCCCCAGTAGCCGGTGCCCTCGCTCACGTAGGCCCAGGTGTCGCGCACGCGGTGCAGCCCCGCCACGATCGGCTGGTCGAGCGCCACCACGTAGGAGAAGGGCCACAGCTGCCCGCCGTGCGTGTGGCCCGACAGCACCAGCCCGACGCCCGCGGCCGCCGCGCCCGCCACCGCCTTCGGCTGGTGCGCGAGCAGCACCACCTCGCGGCCCGCGTCGCGGCCGCGCAGCGCCTTCGCGAGGTCGGCCCCGTGCCCGTCGCCGTGCCGCGCCGCCGACCAGTCGTCGACGCCCGCCAGGTCGAAGCTCGCCGCCGCGTCGCCGAGCGAGACGCGCTCGTTGCGCAGCACCCGCATACCCAGCCGGGTAAGCTCGGCCAGCCACGCGTCGACCCCGGAGTAGTACTCGTGGTTGCCCGTCACGAAGAAGACGCCGTGCGGCGCGCGCAGCCCCGCCAGCGGCGCGACGTGCTCGCCCAGGGCCGCCACCGAGCCGTCGACGAGGTCGCCCGTGATGACCACCGCGTCGGGGGAGAGCGCGTTGACCCGCGCGACGAGCTCGACGATGAAGCGCCGGTCGATCATGGGGCCGACGTGGATGTCGGTGAGCTGCACCAGCGTGAAGCCGCTCATCGAGGGCGGCAGCCGCGCGAGCGGGACCCGCACCGTGCGCACCGTCAGCGCCGCCAGGGCCGTGCGCACCGCGAGGGCCGACGCCGCGAGGCCGCCGAGGCCGCTCACGGTGGCGACGGCGCGGGCGAACCACAGGCGCCGCGAGGGGTCGCG
>JAQBQI010000247.1 GCA_028287085.1 Myxococcaceae bacterium | reverse complement strand
CCTTGGGCTCGGCGGCCTTGGGCTCGGCGGCCTTGGGCTCGGCGGCCTTGGGCTCGGCGGCCTTGGGCTCGACGGCCTTGGGCTCGGCCGCCGGGGGCGGCGCCGCTTCGACGCGCGCGGGCTCCTTCGCCGGGGCGGCCTGCGGAGGGGCCTCCACGACGCGGGCCACGGGCTTCGGGGCGACGACGACCTTCGGCGCGGGCGGCGGCTCGACCCGCTTCAGCTTCTTGACGCCGGGGGCGACCTCGACCTCGACGAACTGCGCCTGCTTCTCGCGGAGCAAAGACGTCCGGATCTGGTCGAGGTAGGCCCCGTCGACCTTCGACATCTTGTTCTTCACTTCAATGCCGAGCGCGCGGATCTTCAGGAGTACGGCGTCCGTATCCATCTTGAGATCCTCCGCGATCTCATAAACCCTCACCGTACTCTGCATCAGTCCTCCAGTGTCCCAAGGCGATCGACCGTCGCGGCGAGCTCCGCCGCGATGCGCGCTTCCCGGATCGCGAGGAGAGAGACCTCCCCGCGGCCGAGCAGCGCGCCGAATTCCTGCTTCGTTGCGTAGGGCGCCGACTTGCGCGCGCCCTCTGCGATGGAGCGCGCGTTGCCGCCCGCGTCCTTCGCTACCAGCACCAGATGGCCCTGACCCTTGGCGACGGCCGTGTCGACGGCCTCCGCCCCGATGGCCAGCACCTTCGTCCGCGAGGCGACCAGCAGCAGCGAAGTGATCCGCTGCGCCAGGGCCTTCTTCAGCTCGGAGAGCAGCGCCCCCGCGTCGAGGTCGCGGCGCGCCTCGACCTTCAGCGACCGCTCCGCCGCGTGGCGCTTGACCATCGTCGCGACGCAGGCCTTCGTCGGGTGCACCCAGGCCCCGCGGCCGCTCTTCACGGCGCGCGGGTCGAGGGCGAGGCCCTGCTCGGGGCCGACCACCACGCGCACGAGCTCGTCGCGCTCGCCGCGTTGCCGGCAGGCCACGCAGGTGCGCTCGGGGGACTTCGCGTTCGTGTCGGTCGGGGCGCCCATCACGTCACCCCTCCGCCGTCTCGGCGCGCTCGGCGTTCTCGGCGCGGAGGGCCTTGCGGGCCTCCTCGATGACCTTCTGCTCCGAGCTCAGGAAGGTCTGCGCGCCCAGCTTGATCTGCCGCACCTTGCGCAGGCCGAGGCCCGTGTCGCGGAGGAGCGAGTCCTCGTGCGTGGTGTGCAGCTGCTCGACCGTGCCGACGCCCGCGGAGGTCAGCAGGTTGATCGTGTGCTCGCCGACGCCGCGCACGAAGAGCAGTCGCTCGCGCTCGGACAGCGGCTCGGTGCGGCGCGAGGCCTCGCGGATGCGGCGCTGGCGCAGCTCCTCCATCGCGGTCTCGGCCGACGACTTGATGCGGTCGGCGTTCTCGGCGCCGCCGAGGCCCGGGATGCCCGCGAGCTCGTCGGAGCCCGCCTCGGCGACCTCCTCCAGCGACCGGAACCCGAGCTTGTACATCGTCTGCGCGATGCTCGGCGTGACCCCGGGGATGAGGGAGAGGGCGTTGATCGACTCCTCCTCCATCTGCTTGAACTTGCTCTCCGAGATGATGTCGAGCTTCCACCCGGTGAGCTGCGACGCGAGCCGCACGTTCTGGCCCTTGCGGCCGATGGCCAGCGAGAGCTTCTCGTCGCTCACCACCAGCTCCATCGCGTGGTCGGCCTCGTTGACCAGCACGCGCGAGATCTCCGCCGGCGCGATGGCGTTGCAGACGTAGCGCGCCGGGTCGCGGTCGTAGGGGACGATGTCGATGCGCTCGCCGCGGAGCTCCTGCACCACGGCCTGCACGCGCGAGCCCTTCACGCCCACGCACGCGCCCACCGGGTCGACGTCGAGGTCGCGCGACTGCACCGCGATCTTGCTGCGCACGCCGGGCTCGCGCGCGGCGGCGACGATCTTCACGATGCCCTCGTAGATCTCCGGGACCTCGGCCTCGAAGAGCTTGATGAGCAGCCCCACGTCGCCGCGGGAGAGCAGCACCTGCGGGCCCTTGGCCTCGCGGTCGATGTCCTTCACGAAGGCCACGATGCGCTCGCCGGGGCGGTAGCTCTCGCGCGGGACCTGGTCCTTCGCGCGGAGGATCGCCTCGGTGCGCCCGAGGTCGACGATGATGTCGTTGCGCTCGAAGCGGCGGAAGATGCCGGTGATGATCTCGCCCTTGCGCGAGATGTACTCGTTGAACACCAGCTCGCGCTCGGCGTCGCGCACCCGCTGGATGATCACCTGCTTGGCCGCCTGCGCCGCGATGCGGCCGAAGCCCTTGCGCAGCGTCGAGAGGTTGAGCACGTCGCCCCACTTGGACTCCTGCTCGGCCGCCTTGCGCTCGTCCTCGGTGCGGTAGAACACCTGGAAGGCGAGCTGCTCGCCCACCTCCGCGTCGGGGTCCATCTTGCGCGCGACGTCCAGGGGGATCTCCTGGTCGGGCTGCGTGACCGTGTCGACCACGGTCATGTGCTGATAGAGGTCGACCGCGCCGTCGCGCTCGCTGTAGCGGGCGACGAGCTCCCGGGTGCCCCCGAGGTGCTTGCGCGCCGCCGACAGGATCGCGCTCTCGAGCGTGAGCACGAGGACCGAGCGCTCGATGCCCTTGTCCTTCGCGACCGCGTCGAGCGTCATGCTCAGATTCAGGGTCTGCTGCGCGGGTGCCTGGGGTGGTTGCTGCTTCGCTGCCATGTCCGTTTACCTTCCAGCGTCGGGCGACTCGTCGCCCGGTGCCTGCGCGACCTCTTCCGTCTTCGGAGGCCGAGGCGCCTTGGGGCCCTTGCCCGGCTTCACCGGCTTCGGGGCTTTGATCTCCGCCAACCGCGCGCGGGACACCTGCCGGCGGGGGATCACGACCTCGTGACCCCCGACCGACACCCGCACCGTGTACTCGTCTCCGTCGCCTGCCGTACCCATCAGCGTGCCCTCGAAGGAGGTCTTTCCCTCCAAGGGGCCGCGCGTCCGAACCTTGATCTCGAGTCCAGCGAAGCGGTCGAAATCCTTCCGCTGCTGCACCGGCCGGTCGAAGCCCGGTGAGCTCACCTCGAGGTCGTAGGCCACCTCGATGCGGTCACCGTCGTCGAGCAGCGCCGACACCGCGTGGCTCACCGCCGCGCACTGGTCGGCGGTGGTGCCCGGGTTCGCGTCGTCGGGCTTCACCCTCGGATCGCCCCCCGGCCGGTCGATGTAGAGACGGAGCACCCCGCGGCCTGGACTCTGGAGCCATTCCAGCGCCACCAGCTCCACGCCGACCGAGTCGGCGAGGGGCTGGATCTCTCCGCGGAGCTGTTCAACATCGACGCGCACGCACTCTCCGTTCACCCGCTCCGGGGCCCGAACGGTCGCGCGACCAGCGCCGCCTGCTGACGGACCGCGTCGCCCGCCCCAGAACTCCCTCGCGTCACCTTCGCGCTCGTTGGAGCGGTCGGGATCGACGGGGGACCGGAGCATCGGCGAGGCACGGTGATTCCGAGAGAGGTCGGACTCACCGGTCTGATTCGCGGTGAAGCGGAGCAGAACCGATGGTTCTCGGGGGGGCACCCGGATGGGAAGAGAGACATCCCCGAGGACGGCGGGGCATGTACCACCGTCCTACAAAGAGCACAAGCGCGCGATGCGCGGAGTGTCAGGGAGCGGGCGCGGCGACGGGGGCGGGAGCGGCGGGCGCGGCGACGGGAGCGGGCGCGGCGGCCTCGCCGTCGGCGACGATGCGGAACTCCACGCGGCGGTTGCGCGCGCGGACGCGGGCCGAGGTGCCGGGCGTGACGGGGCGGCTCTCGCCGAAGCCCGTGGAGACGAGGCGCGCGGCGTCGATACCGTGGCCGGTAAGCCAGGTCACGACGCTGGCCGCGCGGCGGCGCGAGAGCTCGAGGTTGGCGGCGTCTTCGCCGACGTCGTCGGTGTGCCCCTCGACCGAGATGTGGCGGATCTCCGGGGTCGCGGCGAGCGCGTCGGCGACCGCGGTGAGCACCGGGAAGCTGGTGCGCAGCACGACGTCGCGGTTGGGCGCGAAGAACACCGGGCGGTTGATGCGGATCTGCCCGCCGTCGACGAGCACGAGCCCGGGGCAGCCGTTGCGCAGCGGGTCGGCGCTGGGCGCGCCGGGGCGGTCGGGGCAGTGGTCGGTGGCGTCGGGCACCGAGTCGTGGTCGCGGTCGGGCGCCGGGCAGCCCGCGCGCGCCGGGTCGGCGTGCAGGCCGACGGGCTCGGTCGGGCACTGGTCGGCGTGGTCGAAGACGCCGTCGTGGTCGCCGTCGGCGTCGGGGCAGCCGGCGCGCTCGGGGTTGGGGTGCGCGCCCGCGGGCTCGTTCACGCACTGGTCTTGCGGGTCGAGCACGCCGTCGGCGTCGGTGTCGGGGGTCGGGCAGCCGGCGCGCGCCGCGTCGGGGTGCTCGCCCGCGGGCACGCTCACGCACTGGTCGTCGGGGTCGAAGAGGCCGTCGCCATCGGCGTCGGACTGCGGGCAGCCGTGGCGCGCGGGGTCGGGGTGGTCGCCGCGGGGCTG
>JAQBQI010000154.1 GCA_028287085.1 Myxococcaceae bacterium | reverse complement strand
GGGCCGCGGCGGGGAGCGAGCGGGCCGACCCGCCGCCGCCGCCGCCGAGGCTGGTCACCACGGCCTCGCGGAACACCTTCAGCAGCTGCGCGGCGAAGTCGTTGAGGATGCGATTGATGTCGGTTTGCATATCGGCCATGGGATCACCTCTCAACGAGGGACACTCCCCTCAAGCAACAATCAAGTCAAGGCGCATTGCCGGGTGCCCTCCGACTTTTCAATGATGGCCAATCCCCGGCAACCGTCCACGATGGCGCACCGTGCACGGAAATGTCCCGGTTCTCCGTTGTGGGATGGGGGCGCGCCGGGCCCGCGCCCGCCCCGACCCACCGCGCGACCCGCCGGGGTGTCAAGCCGGAGCTCCGGAGAACTTTTCTCCGGGGCACTTCCCGACGCTTCAACGATGCACGAGGTTGGAGTATCGTCGCGCGCACCGGCGGCGCCGGGACGCAGCCCGCAGCCGGGCCGCACGCACGACGCGAAAGGAAGCGATACGCATGAGCGATTCGGTGGAGAACGGGGCGACGAACGACGCGGTCGCGTGGCCCACGGTGCTGGAAGAGGCCTTCAAGGCCGAGCCCGCGGGGTGGTCCTTCGCGGCGACCTCCCGCACGCCGCCGCTGCGCTTCGACGCGCCGGGCCTGGTGGTCACGCTGCCCGGCGGCGAGACCTCCGTGGCGGCCTACTGGTTCGAGAAGCAGCAGTTCGCCGACTTCTCCGTGAGCGTCACCGTCGCGCTGCTCAGCGCGCAGGAGCCCACCCAGAGCTACGCGGGCGTGAGCTTTCGCGCGAAGAGCGACAAGGACAACTACCGCGTCTTCATCGACGGCGAGGGGTACTACCGGCTCACCCGCCGCGTGGCCAACACCAGCACGGCGCTCATCGACTGGACGCGCCACGAGGCCCTCAAGGCCGGCGTCGGCGAGGAGAACCGGCTGCGCGTCGTCGCCACCGGCTCGGAGATCATCCTCTACGCCAACGACGTGCGGCTCATCACCGTCACCGACGACACCTTCGCCGCCGGCCACATCGCGCTCCAGGCGCAGGGCGGCAGCCCGGAGAGCGAGAGCGCGACCGTGTTCGCGTTCCGCAACCTCGAGATCGCCTCGCCCTGAGCGTCAGAAGGGCGAGCTGAACAGCCCGTACACCTGATCGTCCCCGCCCTGCATGAAGCCCCGCGCGTACCCGATGCGCGCGGAGAACGGGATGATGTAACCCGCCACGATGTCGACCAAGAGTTCGGCGCCGGCGCCCACCAGGAGGGCGCTCGCGTCGAAGCGGCCGAACTGCGCGTTGCCCGCGTCGACGAAGACGTCCCCCGAGATGCGCTGCAGGAAGATCGGCAGCGTCGAGACCCCGCGCTGCGTCTGCCAGATCGGGAAGCGGTACTCCGCGTTGGCCAGCTCGAACTGGCTGCCGCCGCGCACGAAGGGGGGATAGCCCCGCAGCGCGACGCCCCCCGACTGCACGCCGTAGCGGAAGGCGTCGATCCAGTTCTGCGCGGAGAAGCTCGGGAAGCCGCCGACCGCGAAGACGCCGCGCTCGCCGCGGTCGTTGGTGCCGATGCCGGCGCCGAAATGCAGCGCGAGGATGTGCCGCCGGCGGTCGTTGCCCCAGGGCATCGGGACGTAGCCCGACACGGCCGCGGAGGCCTCGATGCCGCCGACGCTGCTGCCGATGAGGTCGTCGAGCACGCGCACCGACGCGAAGGCCGTGACGCCCTGCTGCGCGCTGATGGAGTAGGTGAAGCGCTGCGCGTTCGACCACGACCACGCGAAGCGCAGCCCGGCGAGCCAGCCCTCGAAGGGGATGACGGGCGCCGTGCCGCCCGGGTCGGCGTTGCGGTCGAACTCGGGCAGCCCGCCGAAGGCGCGCACCCACTGGGCGTCGTAGGTCATCGAGAGCACGTGCGTGTCGAAGCGCCCGGGGAAGGCGAGCGACACCTCGCTCTCGCCCCCGAGGCGCTCGGCCGCCCAGGTGGGGTTGCGCCGCCCGACGCGGTAGCCGCCGCCCGCGTCGACGCTGCGGTAGAGGCGCAGGCGCACCGTCGGGCGCGCGCCGCGGTAGACGTAGCCGAGGTCGACCAGGGGGTCGCCGCGCACGAGGCCGACGCCGACGCGCGCGCTCCACGAGTGGCGACCGACGATGTCGGTGGACTCCGAGCGCACCGCGATCTGCGGGCCGAAGCCGTCGGCGGTGAGCTCGGCCGACCAGGTGCGCGGGCGCAGCGTGGGCCACGGGTTGTACGCGGTGAGGCGCACCGGGAAGTCGATGGCGCTGTCCTCGGCGGGGTGCGGGTCGCGCGCGGCGTCGCGGCCGAAGGGGTCTGCGGTGACGACCTCGGGGTCGCGCCAGCGGGCGGGGTCGAAGGGCAGCCGGAAGAGGTCGTAGCCGCGGTGCGAGTATCCCAGGTAGACGAGCGTGCGGCCGTCGGGGCTGACGTTGGGCTGCCACGCGCCGAGCACGGTGTTGGTCACCTGGCGCACGCGCCCCGTGGCGACCTCCATCGCGTACAGGTTGGCGACGCCGGTGCGGTCGGACGACCAGAGCAGCCACGCGCCGTCGGGGCTGTACGAGGGCGACGTGTCGAGCGCGCGGTCGCGCGTGTGCTGGGTGAGCGCGCGGGTGGCGCGGTCGAGGGTCCAGAGGTCGCGGTAGCCGCCGCGGCGCCAGAAGGAGAAGGCGACGGTGCGCCCGTCGGGGCTGTAGCGCGGCGCGAAGACCTGCTCGAAGGGCCGCGGCGCGAAGAGGGGGGCCGGGCGGCGGTCGGTGAGCGACATCTCCACGAGGCGCGTCGTGCCGCGGTGGTTCACCGTGAAGACCGCGTGGTCGCCGTCGGGGTGCACGTCGGGCTGCTGCGCGCGCCAGCCGTCGGTGAGGCGCTCGTCGTCGGTGACCTCGAGGACGCGGCGGTCGTCGCGCGCGAGGCTCCAGCGGCGGAGGTCGTGATAGAGGTAGGTGTTGCGGTGGAAGTCGGCGTCGGAGACGAGCAGCGCGGCGTCGCCCCACGGGGCGAAGCCCGACGGACCGGCCACCCGGTCGAGCTCGGTGGGCTCGGGGATCGCGCCGGGGGCTGCGTCGAAGGCCGCGGCGTCGAGCACCCTCAGGCGCGCGGCCGACTGCCCGTCCGAGCTCTCGTAGACGAGCGTGCCGTCGGGGAGAAAGCGCGGGTTGCGCACGTACTCGCCCTGCGCCGTGAGTGGCGTGCCCTCCTCGAGGCCGCGGGCCGCGAGGGCGTCGCGTTGTCGGGTGTAGCGCGCCACCGTGTCGCGCTGGAAGTCTTCATAGATCTCCTCCCAGGTGTGACCCGTGACGCGGCGGATCGCGCGGTTCAACTGCCACGGGGCGGCCATCGAGCCGTATTCGCGGCTGAGCGCGGCGAGGCTGTCGGCGCCGTAATGCTCGACGACATACCGCATGAGGTATGAGCCGTAGAGGTACCAGAGGTTGCCGTGCGGCCAGCGGTTGGGGCCCACGGTGAGCTGGTCGAGGGTCTGGAAGTTTCCCGCGAGCGCGTCGGCGCGGAGGTACGAGTCCCAGGTGGCGGAGCGCAAACGGCCGCCGCGGGTGTGCAGGCTCTCTTCGAAGACGGCGAGTCCTTCGAGGATGAAGCGCGGCTGCACCTGGTTGGGCGCCCACTGCTTTCCGATGATGGCGTCGACGATCGCGGGGATGCCCGAGATGTGATCGGTGTGGAGGATGTGCGCGTACTCGTGCGTGACGAGGTTCTCGAGCCAGTCGTCGTATTGCTCCAACACCGAGAGGTCTTCGGGGGCGGTGACGAAGAGCTGGAGGGTGTTGAGGGGAATGGCCGTGGCGCTGCCGTTGGCGTCGTCGGTGCTGTCGCGCAGCACGATCTGCGTGACCTGGCTCTGGCGCCAGCCGAGCGGGACGGCGAGGCGCTCGACGGCGTGCTCGGCGATGACCGCGACGCGGCGCGCGAGGGGCTCCATCGCCTGGTAGAAATGGATGCGGAAGTGGGGGGTCTCGAGGGTGCGCCACTGGAGGCGCGCGTCCTGCTGGGCAGTAGCCGTCGCGGGACATAGCGCGAGCGCGAGCGCGAGGGCAGGCGCGCGGCGGCCCGTCATGGGAGGGCGGCGTCGTCGTCCGTGGCGGTCGCGTCGACGGCGGCGTCGCGGACGGGGTCGGGCGCGGGGCGGTGCACGCGCTCGGCGGAGAGCCAGGTGATGGCGGCCTGGGCCTGGAGCGCGTCGTCTTCGAGCTGGTCGACGGAGAGCTCGACCTGCGGCCCGTTGGGCCACGACCAGCGGGCGTTGAGAGCCGACTGGCGCGACGTGAGGCAGAGCGGGAGGTGGCCGCGGCAGCCGGGGCCGATGCGCCGCGCGGCGGTGATGGGCGCGCCGAGGGCGACGCGCGCGAACTCGAGCAGCTGGTCGTACTCGCGCATCAGGAGGTCTTCGTCTTCGGAGCGCGTGCCGTCGACGGCGACCGAGCAGAGGCCGGCGCTGCCGCAGAACTCGTAGGTGACCAGCACGCGCACGGGCAGGGCCTGGAGGGGCGCGTCGCAGAAGAGGTACTCGCCCGACGGGCGGCACGGGACGTTGGCCGCGCGGTGCAGCGCCGTGACGGCCTCGGCGGTCTGGCCGAAGGCGACGCCGAGGGCGCCGGCGGGCGGCGGGCGGTCGCGGATGAGCGAGAAGGTCGAGGCGTCGGGGCGGTCGCGCGGCGCCG
>JAQBQI010000122.1 GCA_028287085.1 Myxococcaceae bacterium | reverse complement strand
CGCCGTCGGCGCCCACGGCGACCTCGCGGTGCTCACCCGCGAGTACCTCGACGCCGCGGGCCGCCCCGCCCGCCCCGCGTCGCGCATCGAGGCCTGGCTCGCCGGCACCGACCTCTCCCGCGCCGAGGCCCGCGGCGAGGTCCTCGCGGCGCTCTCGGCCCCCACCGCGCTGCGCGCCCTCGGCGAGTGCTCGCGCCTCGTGCGCGCGCTCGGGCACCGCGGGCTGCTGCTGCTCTTCGAGGGCGCCGAGGTGCTCACCCGCCTCTCGGCCTCGCGCCGCGACGGCGCCTTCACCGTGCTGCGCGAGCTCGTCGACAACGCCGACGGCGCGCGCGGCCTCGTCGCCGCCCAGCTCTGGATCGCCGCCACCCCGCTGCTCTACGACGGCGCCCGCGGCATCGCGCTGAGCGGCCCGCTCGCGTCGCGGGTGCTCGCGCCCGGAGCCCCCGACGGCCAGCTCCCGCCGCCGCACCGCCCGCTCTTCGACCTCGCCGCGCCCGCCGGGTGGATCGCGCCGGCCACGCTCCCCATCCCGCTGCCCGCGGTGCGGGCCGAGGCCGCGGGGCTGCGGGCGATCCTGCGGGCGGCGCACGGCCTGCCGCCGGTCGACCCCGACGTCGGGCTCTCGGTCGGCCACGAGCACATCGACGCGACCATCGACGAGCTCTTCCGCCACGCGTCGCTGGAGAGCTCGGTCTTCGCGCTGGTCTCGGGCGTCTACGGCTCGGGCAAGTCGCACCTGCTCATGCACCTCACGGCGCGCTCGCTGGCCGAGCGGCGCCCGGTGTTTCGCCTGTCGCTGGAGTACCTCGACGCCGACCTCGGGCACCCGCAGCGCCACCTGCACCGCATGCTCGAGCAGGCCGTGCTGCCGCTGCCGGGCCGCCCCGGCGCGCTCGACCGCCTCGTCGCCTGGACCCGCACCGCCGCCGCCGTCGAGGCCCTGCGCGCGACCCTCGAGGCCGTCGCGGCGGGCACGGGCGACGCCGCCGCCAGCGCCGCGAAGCTGCTCGCGCGCATGCGCCGCAGCAAGCGCCCCGGGGCGGCGGCCGAGGCCTTCCTGTCGACGAGCGACCTGCGCGCGAAGCCCGCCTCGTCGGCCTACCGCAAGGACGCCTACCAGCGCCTGCTGCTCTGGCTCGAGCTGCTCGCGCGGGTCGACGGGTGCCGCGGGCCGATGATCCTCATCGACGAGGCGGAGAACCTCTTCCGCGCCTTCACGGCGCCGCAGCGGCGGGCGGCGCTCCGTTCGCTCTCGTACTACTGCGGCGGCACGCTGCCGGGCTCGTGCGTGGTGCTGGCGATCACGCCCGACGCGCTGGCGCGACTGCGGGTCGAGGCCGACGCGCTGCTCGCCGACGTGGCCGAGCAGCGCACGGTGCTGCCCAGCGAGGACGCCGCGATGCTGCGCCGGCGGCTGCACCAGGCGCGGCCGATCGAGGTGCCGACGCTCGACGAGGGTCAGCGGGTGGTGCTGGCGTTCCGGGTGCAGGCCGCGCACCGGCGGGTGCGGGCGCCGACGAGCGACCCGCGGTGGGCCTCGTGGGTGACCGAGACGGTGGCGACGGCCGCGACGCCGCGCGAGCTGGTGCGCCGCGCGGTCGACCGGCTGGAGGGGCTGTGGTGGCGCGCGACGGCCTCGGTCGGCGACGACTGACGCCGCCCGGCGTCACTCCGCCATGAGGTGGCTGAGCTCGTCGAAGACCTGCCGGGGGTCCCTCACGTTGGGCACGATGGTGTCGCCGTCGCGCACGCGGCGCAGGCCCTCGATGAGGATGCGCTCGCCCTCGCGCAGCCCGTTGGTCACGACGTACTGGTGCGGCATCGACTCGCCGGTGGTGATCTCCCGCGCGCGCACCACGTCGTCCGCTCCGACGACGAACACGAAGGTCTTGTCGAGCACGGTGTAGGTCGCCTTCTGCGGGATGATGAGCGCGCGGGGCAGCGACGAGGTCATCAGGATCTCGCCCGTCTCGCCGTGGCGCAGCAGGCCCTCCCGGTTGGGGAAGCCCGCGCGAAACGCGATGGTGCCCGTCTCGTTGTTGAAGTCGGCCTCGATCGTCTGGATCACCCCGGGGTGCTCGTAGATCTCGTTGTTGGCCATGCGCAGGCGCACCGGCACCTGCTCGCCCAGGGCGTGCGAGCGGCGGTAGGCGAGGTACTCGGGCTCGCTGACGTTGAAGTACACCCACATCTCGCTGTTGTCGGCGAGCACCGTGAGCAGGTCGCCCTCCTCCAGCAGGCTCCCGCGGCGCGCCATCAGGCGGCCGATGATGCCGTCGAAGGGCGCCTCGAGCCGCGAGAAGCGCAGGTGCGCCTGGGCCACCTGGCGCTGCGCGGAGGCCTGGTTGAGCGTCGCCTGCGCGAGCGCGAGCTCGTTGGGCGACACCACGTTGCCCTGCCGCAGCAGCTGCGTGTTCTGGAACTCGACCTGCGCGTGCTGCACCTCGGCCGACGTGCGCGCGAGCTCGGCCTGGTAGAGCACCGGCGTGATCTGGAAGAGGGCCTGGCCCCGGTGGACCATCTGCCCCTCGTCGACGAAAACGTCGCGCAGGTAGCCGCCCTCCAGCGCGCGCAGCTCGATGTGCTGGATCGAGCGGATCTGGCACACGTACGGCCGCGTGATCTCCACGTCCTGCTTGACCACCGTGGTCACCTCGAAGCGCGGCCGCGCCTCGGCGTGATGGTGGGCGTGGTGGCAGCCGCCCGCCGACCCCGCGGCCACCAGCGCCGCCACCCACCAACCCAGCGCTCGCCTCTTCATGGCGTCGCCCCCGCGTCCGCGCCCGCGACGCCCGCGTCGGTCGCCGCGTCGGTCGCC
>JAQBQI010000113.1 GCA_028287085.1 Myxococcaceae bacterium | reverse complement strand
AGCTCGGGCGGCGCGCCGAGCGCCATGAGCTGCAGCGTGAAGCGCGCGAACGACGCCACCGAGGCGTGCTCCATCAGCGCGTCGCGGCGCCACGCGTCGGCGAGCCCCTGCCGGGTGACGGCGTCCGTCCCGCGGCCGTCGGGCGCCGCGCGCTCGCCCTCCCAGGCGCGGGTCGCCACGAGCGCGGCCGTGCGCGCGCGGCCGTCGATCTCGAGCGGCCGGCCGCAGCAGCCCCCCTCGACGAAGACGTAGCAGCACTGGCCGCGCCGGCGTGAGACCGACACCGCCGCGTTGCAACAGCCGTTCTGTACGACGCGCGGGGGGTAGCAGCCGTTGCGCTGGCGCCGGGCCGTGATGGCGCGCTGCTCGTCCGCAGCGCCGGGGGCCCGCAGCCCGGGCGGGTTGCGCAAGCGCGCCTCGACCTGCTCGAGGGTCAGGCACTCGCTGGTCGTGCGGCGCCCGCGGCGCTGGGCGAGGCGGTCGTCGGCGAGGCCCCCGTCGTCGGACGCGACCGCCGCGCGGGGCTTCTCTGCGGGCGCCGCCGAGGCCACGACGGAGGGCGGGGCCCCGACCAGCGCGGGCGCGGCGCGCAGCGGGGGCGCGCTCGCGGTGCTGCACCCGACCACGACCACGGGCACGATCCAACGCCCCGGGCGGATGCTCGCCAGCAGACGATCACGCAACACGCTGGTCATGGTCATTGGGGGGTGTGTCTCCTTCGAAGCGCCCGGCGGGCAGCGGTACCATGAACGCCGCCGGACCACCGCGGCTTGGCGCGTGACCCGGTCACACCCGTCGGGTCCGACGGAGAGACGAGGCGGGCGCCAGCGTGTTACGCGCTACGAATGAACCTCACGCAGATCTTCGTCGACCACGCCGCCGTCGATCGGGTGGCCTCGCGCGCCCGCGTCGCCCAGGGGGCGCTGGCCCTCACGCTGCTCAACGGCCTCCTCGACTTCTGCGCGCGGGCCTGGTCGCTCGTGCAGATGGAGCCCGGGCAGGCGGGAGGCGGCGAGACCCAGGCCACGTTCCAGTTCGCTGATCTGATCGTGCACATCAGCACGGTGGGCGCCTTCGTCCTCATCGTCGCGACGCCGATCGTCTTCCTCCAGTGGGTACACGGGCTCGTCGCCTCGACCCGCGCGCTCGACGACCGGCACTTCCGCTGGACGCCCTCCGACGCGGTGTGGGCGTTCATCATCCCGTTCGTGAGCCTGGTGCGCCCGTATCATGTGATGCGCGACGCGTACGCGGCGCTGGAGCCCGACGCCCTCCCGCCGCCCGCGCCGCAGGTGACCGCGGGCAATGGCTACCGCGGCGTCACCGTCGTCGAAGCGCCGCTACCGCGCATCCCGACGGCGTTCATCGGGCTGTGGTGGGGGGCGTTCCTCCTCTCGCGGCTCACCCGTGCCAGCGGGTCGCCCCCCGCGGGCGCCTCCGTCGAACGCATCGTCGCGGCGTACCAGTGGAAGATGTTCTCGGACGTCGTCTCGATGATCGCCGCCGCGCTCGCGATCGTGCTGGTCCGCAGCGTCACCGCGCGGTTGCTGGAACGCCGCCGCCGCATCGCCTCGGCGCAGTCGCCCTCGCCCGCCGGCTGATCGCCCGAATCGGTACGCGGCGCCTCAGGCTCACTTCGAGCCTTGGGCCTCGTAGATCGCGAGGTGCTTTGCGCGCTCCGCGCGAAGGATCCCTGACGGCGATCGACCGTGCGGCGTGCAGCTTTGGGAGGAGACCCGAGCGGGCATCGACTCGAAGTCTCGTGCCTCCCCGATCGCGATCTCCTGGTCGGGCATGATTCGCCGACCATCGGGTGATCGCCTTCACCTCGATGGGCCCATGAGCCGGCCGTCACCTTCGAGCGAAAAGGCGTGCGTCCGGAAGAGGCCCCGCCTTGACACGTCGCCGACCGCCGCGTGAATCTTCGCGCCGAAATCCACGGCTGACGTGGGGGTGTTGGGGGGACCCCGCACAAGGTCTGTCCGATGGCCCCTGTCACGCTCGGTGAGTACCCCGCACAGCAAGAGGCACCATTGAACCGTCGACAGTCTTCTCTCCTTTGCGCCGCGCTCCTGGTCTCCGGGTGCGGGGTTCTTCAAGCCGCCGGAGCGGGGTTCGCAGTGAACGCCGGCCCCGCACAGTGGCAGCAGCCGCAGCAGCCGCAGGGCTCGCCGCCTACGGTCACCTTCTCCGAGCCGTCCTCGCCGACCACTGCTCCCCAGCCGTCGTCGCCCGGCGCTGCCTCCGAGCCGTCATCGCCGGTCGCTGCCTCCGATCCGTCGTCGCCATTCGTGGTCGACGTACCGGCGCCGCCGGGGCGCTCCAGCGACCTCTGGACCGACACCTCCCGGATGAGGGTGATGCCCGAACTCGTGACGGAGCGCCTGAACGGCTTCACCCTCGCGGACTCCATGGACCTCGCGAAGGTCGAGCGGGCGTTCCGTGAGGCGCCCGCGTCGATGCTCCGCGGCGCGGAGATCAGTCCGGTCGACTTCGCACCGGTGTCGGGCAGCGGCGTGGCCGGGTTGGCGAATGGACTTCCGGTCGATCATCAGGTCTACGTCACGAACGGATATGGAGACAACGGGGTGGCGATCTTCGCCAGCCGGAGCGAGAACGCTGTGGTGCAGGCCTTCGGGGCGCGGAGCAGGATCGTCCCCGGCCTCCTCTGGGCCGCGGAGCCGGACCAGGGTTCCTTCCTGATCGTCACGCCCGACGGCGCGCGCTTCTGGGCGGAGCGCCGCAAGGTCTATCCCTACTCGGCGGTCACGGACTGGCCGCCGCCCAACCAGGTCGAAGGGCTCACCGACAGCGACGTCATGGCCCTCGTCGAAATCGGGCAGCTCCCCGCGACCTTCCGACAGCAGATCGAGGTCGCGAGGACCCGGTTCACGCGGTGCGCCACGCCCATGTGGGCCGCCTGGGAGCGCAGGGCCGAAGCGATCGACCTCCAGAACATCTTCGAGCGGGTGCGCCGCGCCCGCATCCAGGAAGCGCGCGACCGGACGGTGGAGCAGGTCGATCGGCAGTGCTCGACGCGGCCCTTCCAGGAGGTGCTCGCCGCCGCCGTCGAGGCGCGCCGCCCGGCCCGCGCCCGCCTCTACGAGGCCGTGGTCGCGCTGCGCGGCCCGCACCGCTGAGCGGGGGGCGGTCGGTCCCCCGTCCATGAACTGCTCATCGGCCGTCGCGCGGTCCTCGAGCGCTGCCGGGTGTCATCGGGGGCGCGCCCCGTGCTGTCGAGCGCGATCGCTTCGGTCATCGATGCGTCGGGCTCCAGCCGCTGCCCGATTGAGTTCCCGGCTCATGGGCCCAGGTTCCCTATCCGCTCCGCTCGCAGCGCACCCGCCATGATTCGACTGTCGGGTCGACCCGACAGTCCCCTCCCGCCTACCGCGAATAGGGAAGACGGCGCATGAGCCGATGATCCATCTGGCGACTTTCGCGGTTGCTGGTGGGACGTCGAGGCTCAAACGCGATCGGGAGCGCCGAACGATCGACCCGTTCGAATGACAGATCCGTGACGCATCCCCGCAGAGAGGTCACAGGACCATCGCCATGACCGACCCGTCGCGTCCGAGCTACATCATCGCCAGTGACGACGTCCCCGAGGAGCCCGGGCGCTACCCCGGCAGCGACGAGGTGCTCGCCCACGGCCGGCCCGTCGGGCGGGTCGCCGGGCTGCTCCGCATCGGCCTGCACGTCGAGCGCCTGGAGCCCGGCCACCGGCTCTCGTACCCGCACGCCGAGGAGGCCGAGGAGGAGTTCGTCTACGTCCTCGACGGCGAGGTCGACGCCTGGATCGACGGCGTGCTGCACCCCATGCGCGCGGGCGACCTCGCGGCCTTCCCGGCGGGCACCGGCGTCGCCCACACCTTCCTCAACCGGGGCGCGCGCGAGGCGCGGCTGCTGGTCGGCGGCGAGGCCTCCCGGCGCGACAGCCGCATCTACTATCCCCTCAACCCCGAGCGGCGCGCCGAGATCGGGGCCGACCAGTGGTGGGACGAGGTCCCGGCGCGCGCGCTGGGCCCGCACGACGGCAGGGCCTCGGGCGGCTGACTCGCGCCGCGGTGCGCCTTACGGGCGGGTGACGGAGTTGGAGTCCAGCGCGACGGCCGCGACCCGCGCGAGCGCCCTGCCGTCCAGGGACGCGCCGGTGCCCAGGGTGATGGCCTGATAGGCCATGATGGTTCCCTTGAAGACCGAGCCCGTTCCGAGGGTCGCGGAACTGCCGACCTGCCAGAACACATTGGACGCCCGCGCGCCGTTCAGGAGGATGACCTGACGACCCACGGTCGTGGTCAGGGTGCTCGCCATCTGGAAGATGAAGACGGCGTTGGCGTTGCCCCTGGCGTCGAGGCGGAGATCGCCCGACGAGATCTCCAACGAGCTGGTCGACTTGTACAGACCCGGCGGAAGCGTGAGCCCGCCGAGGTTGCCCGCCAAGCTCACCGGACAGCGCGTGCGGCCGGCCGCGTCGTTGTAGGCGACGGTCAGGTCCCCCTCGGCGCGGGCCGCGGTCGGATCGCCGAGGTGCAGCGTGCCCACCACCCGCCCGGGCAGGAAGCCGGTCAGGGCCGTCCCGGGGCTCACGCCCAGATCCCCGATCACGATGGTCGGGCCCGTATTGGTCACGGTGGAGCCCGCCAGGATCGTGAAGGGCGCGGAGCGACCCAGGTTCACGGTCGTCTGCGCGCAGACGTCCCGAACGCGAAGCTCATCGACCGACTCGTCCACGCCATCGGTGGCCAGATTCTCACCGCCGCACGAGGCGACGCAGAGGAGAAGCGACGAGACAAAACCAACGGTCAGGATTTTCAATGGGGCCAATCTGGTGCGGGGATGGAGGCGACTGAATGCGTCCCTCAGCACTTCCCAAGCCGTCGCGGGATTCCCGTCGAATCACAAGAAAAGGCTGTGCGGGCAGAGGGAGCGCGCGAAAAACGGGACAGCACGATCGCCACGTACGGGGCGTGGCGGCGCCCACATCGCCCGTTGCCTCATCGGTGACGGTGCGTGCCAGCGCGGTGGTCTTCAGAGAATCGGCCAGCCGACTTTCTGGAAGGTCGGGACTGCGACCGCGGGTTCCTGCCAGCGCGCAGGCGCGTTGGCGGCCCGATGGACCACCCGTCAGCCCTCGCGCCGCCGCCTCGTCGCGATGACACCCGCCAGGAAGGCCAGCGCCGCCCAGAGCGCCCCCGAGCGCCGCGGGGCGCCCGCCGTCGCGCGGCACTGCATCCCGACGGCGACCTCGTGCAGCTCCTCGGTGCCCGCATCCCCGCCCGCGTCACGCGCCGTCGCCGCCACGCCCGCGTCGCGCGCCGCCG
>JAQBQI010000101.1 GCA_028287085.1 Myxococcaceae bacterium | reverse complement strand
TGGCCGCGGGGCGCCCCGCCGAGGCGCGCGCGACGCTCGACCGCGAGCTCGCCGCGCGACCCGCCGAGCTCGCGTCGCTCTACCGCCTGCGGGCCTTCCTCGCCGGCCGGGAGGACCTCCAGCCGTGGCGCCTCGACGGTCGCCGCGTGCTGCGCGACTTCGAGGCGTCGGGGCACACCTACGAGAGCGCGGCGGTGCTGGTGCTCGACTACACCGTGCGGCGCAGCTACCCCGACGGCTCGGCGCTGGAGCTCACGCACAACGTCGTGCGCGTGCAGACGCAGGAGGGGGCCGACGCCTTCGGGGAGTTCCAGCTGCCGGGGGGCGCGACGCTGTGGCGCATCCGCACGCTGAAGGCCGACGGGCGCGTGCTCGAGCCCGAGGAGATCGCGGGCAAGGACTCGCTCTCGCTGCCCGACCTCCGCCCCGGTGACGCGCTCGAGTTCGAGTACGTGCGCGTGCTGCCGCCCTCCGACGCCGCGCCCGGGGGCTTCTCCTCCGACCGCTTCTATTTCCGCGGCTTCGAGGTGCCCTACGACCGCTCGGAGTACGTCGCCGTGGTGCCGCGCGAGATGGCGCTCACGGTCGACCCGCGGGGCCCCGCGCCGCCGCTGTCGCGCGCCGAGCGCGGCGGGCTCATCGAGTACCGCTGGATGGTGCGCCAGAGCGATCGCATGACCCCGGAGCCGCGCTCGGTGATGGCGCGCGAGTTCATCCCCAGCGTGGCGGCCGGCTTCGGCGCGACGTGGGAGCGCCTCGTCGACGCCCTGCGCTCGCGCCTCATCGAGCAGGACCCGGCGGACCCCGAGGCCGTCGCGCTCGCCCGCCAGATCACGCGCGGCGCGAGCGCCCCGAGCGAGCGGCTGCGCCGGCTGCACCACTGGGTGCTCGACAACATCCAGCAGGAGGGCGGCGGCACGCCCTTCGAGGTCGCCCCGCGCATGCTCGCGGCGCGGTCGGGCCACCGGACGCGGGTGCTCTGCTACCTGCTGAAGCAGGCCGACGTGCCCTGCGACATCGCGCTGGTGCGGCAGGGCAGCGGCGACGCCACGCGCTCCGAGCTGGCCGACGACGAGACCTACCAGTCGCTGCTGCTGCGGGTGCGCACCGAGGCCGGCGAGCAGTGGGTGACGGCGGCCGACGCCAACGCCCCGGCGCTCTATGTCCCGCCGGCGACGGCGGGCGGCGAGGCGCTGCTGCTCACGGCGGGCGCGCCGCGCTCGCGGGTGTCGCCGCTCGACATCGAGGCGCACGGTCGGCAGCTCACGGTGAGCCTCGCGCTGTCGGCCGACGGCTCGGGCCGCGCCACGGTGCTCGAGCGGCTCCGCGGGTACGCCGCGACGGGCGCGCGCGCCGCGATGCGCCGGCTCGACGCGGCCAACCGCGACCGGCAGTTCGAGGCCTACGTGGGCGCGATGGTCAGCGGCGCCACCCTCGAGTCGCTCACCGTCGAAGGGACCGAGGACGTCGAGGCCGACATGGTGTTCCGGTACACCTTCACGGCGCCGGGCATCGCGCGGCGCGACGGCGCGCGGCTGCGCTTCGACGGGATGTTCCGCGCCGAGGCGGGCCGCGCCTACGCCGAGCTGCCCGCGCGCCAATTCCCGCAGTGGAACGGCGACCCCGTGAACGCCTCGCTCGCCCTCACGGTGCGCCTCCCCGAGGGGGCGACCGTCGGCTCGCTCCCCAGCGACGCGAGCGACGAGTCGGTCGGCGGCGTGCGCTGGTCGCTACAGTGGCGCAGCGACGCGGGCGGCTTCAGCGTCGCCCGCCGCGTGGTGGTCCCGACCGGGCGCGTCGCCCCCGACGACTACCCCGCCTTCGCCAACGCGCTGCGCGCGCTCGACACCGCGGACACCCGCGAGGTCGCCATCACCCTCCGCCGCTAAGGGCCGCCCACCACCAGCACGTCGCCGCCGGGCGCCCGCTCGATGAGCTGCACCGCCCGGAAGCGGTACAGCGTCACGTCGGGGCGGAGGTACCCGGGCGCGGGCAGCGAGCGCTCGCGCGAGAGCGTCTCGAGCGCCGTCACCGGGTCCTGCGGCGCGGCGCCGGGGAGCGCCGGCAGCACGTACTCCCAGCCCGCCATGCGCTCGAAGCCGACCGACCACGCCGGCGCCCGCGCCGCCCGCCGCAGGAACTCCGGCGTGCGCGCGCCGAGCACGCCGCGGTCGTGGAAGAGCGACACGATGATCCGGCGCGTGCGCAGGGCGTCGCGCAGGCGGCCGTAGCGGTCCTGCATGGGCGAGCTCCAGCGGTTGATGATCGCGAAGCTGCCGTCGAGCAGGGCGCGGGCGACCGAGCCGCCGCGGGTCGAGCGCCAGAGCAGCGGGGTGTCGCCGTCGAGCACGACGATGCCGACCTCGACCGAGCGGGCGAGGCGCAGGCTCTCGGGGAAGATGCGCTCGGACGGCGAGGCCGCGCCCGAGAGGACGAGGCGCGCGACGGACACCAGCCGGCGGGCGTCGTCGGCGCCGACGACGACGGGCTCGTCGCGCTCGTACAGCGCGGTCGACTCGTCGAGGAAGACCGCCGATAGTCCGTCCACCGGCCGGAGGGTGGCGAGGCGCGCGCCCACGCTCGTCGGCGCGCCGGGGTCGACGATCGAGCCGTCGACGCGCACCAGCAGGCCGTCGAGGTGCGCGCGCTGGAGCGCCGCGCCGACCGCGC
>JAQBQI010000090.1 GCA_028287085.1 Myxococcaceae bacterium | reverse complement strand
CTCCGCGCCCGCGGCGGGGACGGCGACCCTGTCGGGCGTCTCGATCAACCACTCGATGAACCGCCTCGCCGCCGCGCTCACCGGCCGTACGCCGACCTACGGCGACCTCACCGTCGAGGCCGTGAGCGTCGACGCCCTCGCCGAGCACGGCGCCTCCGCCGCGGCCCTCGGCGCGAGCCCGCTCGACACCGCGGCGTGCGCCGGGATGGCGGGCTGCCCGTGGAGCGTCGGCGGCGCCAGTCTCGCCGACGCGACCCTGGGCCTGGCCGCGCGGCTGCGGGACAACCGCCCGTCCGGGCAGCTCTGGGCGACCACCGTGACGGGCTTCGCGTCGCCCGCCGAGACGGCGGCGGCGGCGCAGTCGGGGAGCTTCACCAACGGGCGCGCCTTCGCGGTGAGCCGCGACGCCATCGACGCCGTGATCGCGCCGCTGGTCGGGCTCACGGGCGCGGAGGTGATGGCCCGCGGCTTCGTCTTCGGGCTGGTGTACAACCCCGCCTCGGGGAGCGCGGCCGACGGGAGCGGTCAGCCCGTCGTGGGCGCCACCGTGACCGCGAGTCGCGCCGGGCTGCGCATCGTCTATCCCAACAACACGTTCAGCGGCACGGCGAACGCGACGGCCAGTCAGGGGGCCTTCCTGGCGATCCCGGAGGCGGCGGGCGGGACGGTGACCACGAGCTTCACCGTGACGCCGCCAGCGGGGATGGCGCAGACCTGGGACGCCACGCGCACCACGGTGGTGACCCCCGACGCGGTGTACTTCGCGCCGATGTACGCGCGGTGAGGGATGGCCGTCGCCGAAGATTGCTACGTCGGGCGCGCCCTCCGCGCTTGCGCCCGGCGCCGCGCCCGACGAATGCTCGATCCCCCCGACCATGGACGCCACCTCGCTGACCCTCCTCGTGCTCGTCGTCGCCGCGGTCGCCGCGTGGTGGTTCTTCCAGGGCTCCCCGGCCGCCCGCGAGCGCGCCGACCTGGAACGCTTCGTCGGCCGCCTGCGCGGCGACCGCGAGATGGCCGAGCGCCTCATCGCCCACGAGCTCGGGCGCGACCCCTCGCTCACCCGCCACCGGGCGCTCCTCGATGCCATGCAGCGCCTCTCGCGCGACCGCCGGTAGGCTCCGCACGGGCGTCGACCGACCTCACCCCGCGTTGCCGCGCCGCCCCAGCCGTCGCAGCACCGCGACGCGCAGCCGCCGCGCCTCGGGGTTGCCGATGAACACCCCCGCGGCCAGGTAGCTCAGCCCGAAGACCCCCAGCGTCACCGGCGCCACCAGCATCGGCCGGTCGCCCACCGCCGCGCGCAGCGGCAGGCGCACCGTCCACGCCGCCCCGGCGGCCGACAGCGCGATCGACCAGAGCTGCGCCACCAGCACCGGCGGCGCGCCGTGCGGACCCACCCGGCGGGCGAGGGCGGCGCGCAGGAGGGCGTACTCGATCCAACCCGCGACGCCGGCCGAGGCGCTGAGCCCGACGGTTCCCCACCGCAGGTCGAGGCCCAGCGCGCGCGTCAGCGGGAAGGCGAACACGTACCCGAGCGCCCCGGTCAGCGCGAGGCGCATGGCGGCGACGCGCATCGGCGTGCGCGTGTCGCCGAGGGCGTAGAAGGCCGACGAGGTGAGCCGCGCCATGGTCTGCCCGAGCAGGCCGACCGACGAGCCCGCGAGCGTGGCCCACACCGCCTCGGTGTCGGCGCGGGTGAAGGCGCCGCGCTGGAAGAGCAGCCCCGCGATGTCGCCGCCGAGCGCGACGAAGGCCACCGCCGAGGGGATCACGAAGAACGCGATGCGCCGCAGGCCCGCGTCGAGGCGCGCGACCACGGCGCGGTGGATCTCCGCGGGGGTCCCGGTGGCGGAGGCCATCTCGGGGAGCTGCGCGGCCGAGATGGCGGTGCCGAAGAGGCTGATCGGCAGGAGGTTGAGCGTCTGCGCGTTGGCGAGCACGGTGACCGCGCTCTCGGGCAGGTAGCTCGCGAGCATCTGGTCGACGTAGCCGCTGAGCTGCGCCACGCCGCGCGAGAGGAAGGCCGAGCTGAAGCGCGTGACCACCGCGCGCACGTCGGCCGACGCGCGGCCGAGGGAGGGCCGCACGCCCGCCACGAGGCGGAGCGCCGCCGGGAGCTGCACCGCGAGCTGGAGCAGCGCCCCCGCGACGATGCCCCACGCGGCGGCGTGGGCGAGGGTGAACTTGTCGGCGCCGATGCCGGTGAAGCAGAGGGCGGCGATGACCGTGGCGCTCGACGCCATCGGCACGGCGTAGGGGAGGAAGAAGCGCCGGTGGCTGTTGAGGATGCCGAGGCACCAGGCCGAGAGCACCAGCAGCCCGACTGCCGGGAAGAAGATGCGCACCAGCGCGAGGGTCTCGGCGCGGCGCACGCCCTCGAAGCCGGGGGCGATGAGCCCGACCAGCAGCGGCGCGCAGGCGACGCCGAGCACCACCAGCGCGGCGGTGACCAGCGCGAGCAGCGTGGCCACGGCGCCGGCGACGGCCACGGCCTCGCGGTCGCGACCCTCGGCGCGCAGCCGCGCGTACACCGGGATGAACGACGCGCTCACGGCCCCCTCGCCGAGCACGTTCTGGAGCACGTTGGGGATCTTGAACGCGGCGTTGAAGACGTCGGCCGCGGCCGTCGCGCCGAGGAAGTAGGCGAAGACCGACTGGCGCACGAGCCCGGCGACGCGGCTCGCGAGGATGCCCGCCGCCACCGCGACGCTGCCGCGCACGCGGGACGGAGGCGCCGCGGGGGTGGGCTCGACGGTCATCGGGGGCGTTCCGGTCGGGTGCCGTAGCGGAGAACGGCGCGCGTCGCCAGTCGACGGCAGCGGCGATCGGGGCGAACGGTCGTGTATGGTGGACGAACGTGCTGCCCGACAAAGCCACCCTGCGCGCGGAGCTGCTCGTGCGGCTCCGCGAAGAGCTCGACCCGCTGGAGCGCGCCCACCAGGCCGCGGCCGAGGGCGCCACCCACGAGGAGGCCAAGCCCGAGAACAGCAAGGACACCCGCGCGCTCGAGCAGTCGTACCTCGCGCGCGGCCAGGCGATGCGCGTGGCCGACGCGCGCCGCGCCGTCGTCGAGGTCGGGGTGATGTCCGTCGACGCCGTGCGCGAGGGTCAGCCCGTCGCCGTCGGCGCGCTCGTGACCGCCGCCGAGGACGAGGGCGAGCGCGTGCTCTTCGTCGCCCCGCAGGGCGGCGGCGCCGTGCTCGCGGGCGGCCGGGTGCACGTCGTCACGCCGCAGTCGCCCCTCGGTCGCG
>JAQBQI010000088.1 GCA_028287085.1 Myxococcaceae bacterium | reverse complement strand
CCGCCGACCGTGCGCGCGCTCATCCCCGACGACGAGGTGCTCGACGCCATGGGCCAGGTCGAGCTCATGAGCGACGCCGGCGTCGGCCCCGTGCAGGTGCTGGCGTCGCCGCGCGTGCTCCTCGGCCGCACGGGCCACGTCGTCGCGCGCTGCCTCCCTTCCTCCGCCGAGAACGAGCGCCGCAGTCGCTCGGTGTCGCGGCGGCACGCGTGCATCGCGTGGCACGGCGGGCACGCCACCCTCGCCGACCTGCGCAGCGCCTCGGGCACCTCCGTCAACGGCCGCTCGCTCCACCCCGAGCGCGAGCCCTTCCGCCTCGAGCACGGCGACGAGATCGGGCTCGGCCCGCACGTGCGCTTCCTCTTCGAGCACGCCGTCACCACCGCGGGCTCGCTCCCCGCCTGGGCGCGCCTCACCCGCCTCGACCGGCACGGCGCGGGGGTCACCCACGTGCTCGTACTCACCGAGGCCACGGTCTCCTGCGCGCGCGACGCCGCCGTGGTCGCCCCGCGCGAGGCGCTCGACGGCGCGCTCATCCTCCGCGCGCGCAACGGCCGCATCGTCGCGCTCCGCGACGACAGCGAGATGCCCGTCGAGCTCCACGACGGCCAGCAGTGGAGGCTCGGCGGCACGACGTGGACCGTCGCGATGCCCGACCGTCGCGACGCCGCCCCGCGCTGAGCGGGTCAGTCCAGGGGCGGGAGGGCGCGCTCGCGCATGCGCCACGCGAACCGGGTCGCGACCGTCATGATCGACAGCTGCGGGTTCACGCCCAGACTCGTCGGCACCACGCTGCCGTCCGCGACGTAGAGCTCCCGCGTGTCCCAGACGCGGCCGTCGGGGTCGACCACGGAGTTCTCCCGCGAGCATCCCATCCGCGCGCTGCCGAGGGGGTGCTGCGAGGCGCACTCGATGCGCGACGCCGGCACGCGCGCGAGGTCGGTCTTCCGGAAGGCGTCCGCGTCGAGCCCGCGCAGGCCCAGCACCGGGATGAACACCTCCTCGGCGCCCGCCGCGAAGAAGGTCTCCGCGAGCAGCGTGATGACCCGCGGAATCTTCGCGCGGTCTCCAGGCGCCATCCGGTAGGTCACGACCGGCTCGCGCCCGGGCCCCCGGTGCACGCTCCCGCCGCCGCTGTCGTGAATGATCCCGCCGAACATCGCAAGGTGGCCGATCTGGCTCGCGGCCGCGACGTGCTCCGCGCCGACGCCCGGCATCGTGGCGCCGAGCACGCCCGTCGGCACGAACAGCCCCATCAGCGTGATGCCCTCGTGCTCGAAGGCGTCGGTGTACGCGCTCTGCAGCGCGCCCTGCCAGCCCCGCACCGGCCGCGCGAAGCGCGCCAGCACCCTGAACCCGGGGTGCAGCGTCATCTGGCGGCCGAGCCAGCGCGGGTGCCCCACGCCGCTGCGCCGGAGCAGCGACGGCGTGTGCCACGCGCCCGCGGCGACCACGACCCGCCGCGCCCGAACCTCCAGCCGATCGCCGGGCGCCCCGCCCGGACGGTTGAGAATCCGCCCGACGACGCCGACCGCGCGTCCGTTGCGGGTCACCACCCGGTCGACCAGCGCGTGCGACCAGACGTCGGCGCCGTGGGCCACCGCGCGCGGCAGGTAGCTGAGGTCGACGCTCATCTTGGCGCCGTGGGGGCAGCCGAAGTTGCACCGGCCGCAGCCGTTACAGTCCTTGGTATTCCGCCGGATGGCCTTGATCGGCACGCCGAGCCGCTCGGCGCCCTCGACGAAGAGCGCCGTCGAGCGCGAGCGCATCCCGACCGGAACCTCCTCGACGTGGATCGCCCGCTCGACGTGGCGCACGTACGGGTCGAGCCCCGCTTCGGAGTAGTCCTCGAGGCCGAGCTCGCGCTGCCACTCGTGCAGCACCGCGCCCGGCACGCGGAAGCACACGCCGCCGGTGAGCACCGACGAGCCGCCGACGCAGCGCCCCATGGTGACGTTGATCGCGGGCGTGTCGCCGAGCGGGACGGCCGCCGTGAAGGCCCCGTCGCGCCACGCGTGCCGCATCGACTCGCTCGGCCGCATCTGTCCGTGCAGCGGCCCCTCGATGCGGGGTCCCTCCTCGAGCACGATCACGCGCAGGCCGCTCGCGGCGAGCTCGGTCGCGACGACGGAGCCGCCGGCCCCGGAGCCCACCACGACGACGTCGCAGTCGAGGCGCAGCGCGCCCACGTGATCGCGGGCGGAGTAATATCCGCCGCTCACGCCGACCTCTTCAGGCAGAGGCCGTCGAAGCCGACCTCGCGCGCCGCGGTGGGGTGCTCGTACCAGACGATACACAGGGCGGCCTTCGCGCCGAAGAAGGCCAGTCCGGCGGGGCTGGCCTCGAAGCGCGTGAGGGCGGTGTGGCGCTCGTCGAGGGGCAGCGACGCGAAGCTCCCGACGCGCCCGATGAAGAGCGGCGCGACGAGGTTGATCGCGGTGATGCAGAGGAGGAAGACGCCGCGCGAGCGGCCGCCGGCGTGGGCGAAGAAGTCATCGAGGTCGTCCCCGAGCCAGGCGAGCCGCTCGGGCGGCGGCGGGCCCGCCTCCGTCGAGAACAGCGTCTCGGCGAGCGCGAGGGCGACGACGCGCGCCCCCGGCGACAGCCCGCTCCCCCCTTTGACCTCGTCAGGAACTACGACGCGAACCGCTTCGGACATGCGGCATCATCGCACGGAGGCCAACCCCCCGATCAGCGGTTCAACTCGGGGGCGTACTGCCCCGTGGCCGGGTCGACCCCGACGGCCCGCAGTCCCTGCTCGGGCGTGATCGGCGCGGCGATCGCGGCCGGCGGCGGCGTGCGGTTCCAGACCGTGACCATCGTCCGGTCGCCCTCGTCGCGCACCCCGACGTCGACGATGAGGTTCGACCGCACGCCCCGCACGATGGCGCGGTGGATCAACGCGGCGAGCGGGTGGATGTCCGCGTCGTGCACCTCGAGCCGCTGCTCGAGATAGCGCATCACCCGCGGCATCGGCGCGTCGACGCGGAAGACCTTCATGTCATCGACGGCCAGCCGCTCCTGCGTGACCGTGGGCATCGGGAGCCCGAAGGCGTTGAGGTTGCCGGGGAGGAGGTCGTCGTTCGCGGCCGGGGCGTCGTCGACGGTGCGCACCTCGACGACGGCCGCGGGCACGGCGGCGGGGGGCTCCGGGGCGCGCGGGCGGCGGTGACACGCCGCCAGCGCAACCAGGGGGAGGAGGCTGGCGTACCGCAGCCGCATCACTCGAAGACGGTCGCGACCGAATCGATTCGCGAAGGAACGATCGGAGCGGGGAGCGAGCGGGTGAAGGTGGCGGTGGTGGTGCCGCCCGCCATCCCGGTCTGGGCGATCTGGAGCACGAGCCGGTACTCGCCGCCGGTGGTCGAGCTCACGAAGGTCCGCGGCTGGCCCGTGACGGGATCGGTGACCGTCGCGCTCACGTTGCAGTTGGGCCGCCGCGCGACCGCGACGCCGAAGAGCAGGCTGTTGGCGTCGTCGACCTCGGAGCCGTTGTTGTTGAGGTCGCGCGTGACCCGCACCACGTCGGCGGTGGTCATCGGGTCGCCGTCGCGGTCGAGGCGCCCCGCCGGGTAGGTGGTGCCGACGGGGTCGTTGCGCGTGAGGTCGACGCCCCAGAGGCGCGCCGCGCCCATCTCGCAGGGGTCGGTGCCCACTCGCGGCGCGAAGGTGCCGAAGTAGAGGACGTTGTTGAACAGCGTCAGCGCGCCGGTCAGGCGCTCGCCCGCCAGGAAGTCGCGGTCGACGGTCTGCGTGCCCGGCCGGATGCCCCAGTTCTCCTCGATGGTGATGCCCACCGCCGTGCCCGCCGCGTCGGTCTGCGTCGTCTCCACGATCGACTCGACGCGGTTCTCGTCGGCGCCTTCGAGCAGGTCGGTGTCGCCCGAGCCGAAGGCGATGATCGTACGGCCCCGCTCGTCGATGCTGGTCACCGGCCGCTCGATGATCGGCTGGCCGCTGTTGTACCCGCGGTCCCAGAAGAGGTCGAACGCGTCGCCCATCCACCAGTTCGCGGGGTTGGTGCTCGACATGTCGACGCGCCAGAGCGATCCGTCGGCGTCGCCGACGTAGGCGCGGGTCGTGACCACGCCGGCGAAGCCGTTGTAGAGCGCGGGGGCGCCGACGATCGGCGAGTGCGTCGGCGCGGGGCTGGTCGCGAGGGCCATCGCCGGCGTCGAAGGGTCGTAGGGGATGCTCGTAGGCAGCGCGCCGATCTTGCGAATCAGCGCGCCCGTCTTGAGGTCGACGACGTAGAAGAAGCGGCCCTGGTTGCCGTTCCAGCAGCGCACGTAGGGGCGGCGGGCGCCGCGCCCGCTGGACCAGCCGGTCATGAGGGTGTTGGGCCGGGCCAGGCGCGCCGCCGCGGTCGGCGTGCAGCTCGCCGCGAGCTCACCGGCGCCGCCGGGGAGGAAGGCCACCGCGCGCTCGACGGGGTTGCCCCCGTTGGGCGCGTAGTAGACGGTGCCGATCGCCGGCGTGCCCGACGAGACCTGGAGGTCGAGATCGGTGAACTGCCACAAGAATTGGGGGTTGTAGGGGTCGGTGACGTCCATGCCGACGTACGCGCCGCCGCCCGCGCGGAGGCCGACGACGAGCACGGTATGCCAGTTGGTGTCGTCGGTCAGCGAGGCGTTCGAGCGCTCGTAGTAGACCTCCTTCACCACCGGGGTCCCGTCGACGCCCTGGGTGCGCGTGCTCGGATAGCCGTTGCGCAGATTGGGCACGAGGTACGGAGGCACGAAGCCCCAGGCCTCCTCGCCGGTGTCGGCGTTGAAGGCGTGCAGCACGCCATCGTTGCTGCCGACGTAGATCATCGGCTCGCGCGTGCCGACGGTGATGGCCGAGCGGCGCCGACCCGCGATCGGGAGCGTGCGCTGACGGAAGGCGAGGAAGGTCTGGTCGGGGAGATTGACGCGCGGCGCCGAGACGTAGGACGGCGTCGAGCGGAAGATGTCGCCCAGCGGCCGGTTCTCGCGGTTGGTGCCGATGTCACCACGCAGCCACGCGAGCAGCGTCGTGACCTCGCCCCCGGTGCTGTAGTTGAACAGCGAGGCGTTCATGCCGGAGCTCAGCTCGACCGGCGCGCCGAGGCCCGCCGTAAGTCCGTTGGGAATGTTGCGACGCATGGCCGCCGCGGTCACTGCCCCGGTCGGAACGTACGTCCAGAGGTAGCGCGAGCCCCAGCCGCGGCTGTCGCGCGTGGAGCGGCGCAGGTTGTAGGCGAAGTCGTCGCCGGCGGTCTGGTCGGGGTCGACCTGCGTCGGGACGGGCGCGCCGCCGCCCGCGGGGGCCTGGCAGACGGTGCGCGTGCGGGAGAGCGAGCCGGCCCAGGGCTGGCCCGGCACGACGTTGAACGACGCGTTGAACTGGTACTGCGAAGTCCCCGCGGGCGAGGTCGAGCCCGCCTCGCCGAAGACCGGCGGGGTGCGGGTCGAGGTCTGCGACGTGATCGTGTCGATGATCGACGAGAGGGCCGCGGCGAAGGTGGGGCGGTCGTTCGCGTAGTAGACGCGCGTGGTGTTGCCCGCGATGGCGATGGGCTCGAGGGTGTTCACCGCCTCGGGGTCGCTGCCGTTGAACGCGAGCACGTAGGTGCGCACGTTGGGCAGGCCCGCCCCGACCATCGCCATCGTCATCGCCGTCTGCGACGGAGGATCGTAGGGGCACTGGCCGCCCACGCACGACGGCCGGAAGTCGGTCGGCGCGCCGTCGGTGATGAGGATGTTCGCGCGTGTGCGGCAGTTGAAGTACGGGTCGCCGAGGCCGCCCGCCGAGCCGTCGGTGACGTCCTGGTTGGTGCGCCAGTAGTGCAGCGCGTCTTCGAGGAAGGCCGCGATCGGCGTGGTGCCGAAGGGGCGCACCCCGGGCATCTCGGTGACCGGCCCGGGGCCGGACATCCGCCCGGTGACGGTCTCCTGCACCTGGCGATTGATCAACTGGAGGGACGCGACGTCGGCGCTGGGCGACCCGACCGAGATCAGACCGCCGGGGACGACGTCCGCCACGTTGCCATCGGCCGAGGCGCGCTTCGCGCCGAGGTTCACGTTGGTGTCGACCAGGCACATGTTCGGCCGGTACACACGGTTCGACGCGTACGAGAACATGCCGTTGTAGGCACTCACGCCCGTGCGAATGTCGTTATCGAAGGTCATCAGTCCGAAGCGGACCCGGTCGTAATAGACGTCCAGGATCCCGTTGTCCTGCTGGGTCGCGCCGGCGCGGTGGAGCGGGACTCCGTTCGAGAGCGGCTGGTGGTGCGAATAGGGGTAGAGGTAATCGTAATTGAAGTCCGAGGTCGTGCGGTCGGACTCGACGCAGGTGAAGCCGTTGATGGTGCCGGTGAGCACCTCGACGGCAGTCGTCCAGCGGTTGCGCTGCTCGGCCGGCGGGCACGAGGGCGAGCAGATCGAGACGCCGTTCGAGCAGCGGTTGCAGTCGCCGCCGTTGGCCCCGATGCAGGTGTTGTTCGTCGTGTTCGTCCGAAACTCCATCGAGCCGGACGTGTCGAGCAGCACCATGATGTTCGGGCGAATCAGGCGGACGTCGCCCGGGACGGGCTGCGCCTGCGTCGCGACCGGGGCCGCGAGCCAGCCCGAGATCAGGAAGGCGACGGCGCCGAGACGCTTGCGGTTCAGTTGCATGGGATCACCGTGATGGCGCGGAGCGTCTCCGTCCCGCGCGCGGCGTTGGTGGTGTCGGTTCCGTAGAGGGTCGCGTCGAGTTCGGTCGTACCCTCCGACTCGACGAGCAGGCGAACCGGAAGAACGGTGAGGCTCGGGTCGCTGACGTCGGCGCCTCGCTGCGGCGAGGTATCGGCCCCGAGCTCGGTGACGCGCACCTGGAAGCGCGGACCGAGCCCGCCGCCGCCAAAGGATCCGGCGCTCCGGCTGGTTCCGGTACCGGTGGCGTTGGTGAAGAGGGTCTGCGGAGTGGTAATCACGTCGAAGTCCGGCAGGTAGAAGGTGTAGCAAGGGGGAGTGATCTGACCGCGGGACGTCAGGATCATCGGACAGCCAGGCAACGCGTTCGGCGTGAGGGCCTGCACGCGCATGTTCGAGTTGAAGTAGGCGGCGCACGCCGTGCGGAGTCGGGTCATCACCGACGAGGCCCCGGTCTCGGCCACGTAGTGGGTCTGGGCCGACTGCCGAACGTAGCCCGACGACCTGATCTCCATCGACGACGAGCGCGTCACGAACACCCCGGCCGCGCTGACCATCATCAACAGCATCATCACGACGAACATCGCGACGCCGCGCTCGCCGCGCCGCGCCCGCCGCTGCCTCCTCGTGTCGATCGTCGCGTGTGGCATCAAGCTCCTCTGCTCGCGTTCAACGGAGATTGCGAATCGCGAGGTTGGGCACCGCGATTTCGGTGATGAGCGTGCGCACGCGCGCGGCCCCGGTGCGGTTGTCGAATACCCGGAAGCGGGTGAGCGGCGCCGTCGGGCCGCGGGTCAACCAGCCGAAGCTCGGCTCCTGGTCGCGGTCGCGAATCGACAGCCTGACGATGACCGAGCGGACCTGCTGAGGCCGCGACGCGCCCGCGCTCACCGAGCCCGCGAGGGCGAGGATGTTGCTGTCGCCGAAGGCGAGCGTGCGCATCGCGGGCTGGGCGACGATGGTGTTCGCGGGGTTGCCGAGGTCGTAGGCGATGGTCGCGTCGAAATCGACCGCGTACTCGCCCACGAGCCGCGCCGCCGTCAGGATCTCGTCGGGCGCAGGACGGAGGTCGAACTCCCGCCGGATGAGGTCGGTCTTGGCCGCGCGGATGACGGTGTCGACCGGGTAGAGTTCGACCAGGCGCGAGGCGAGGCTGCCGATCTGGTACTCGACCATCATCATCGGGGCGACGGTCGCGCCGACCCCGAGGCCCGCGAGGCCGCAGCCCGCACCCGCGGAGCTCGCGCTCGCGCCGGCGCCCTGCACGAGGGGCGCGGTGGTGAGCATGAGTGTCGGCAGGCCGGTCGAGCTCGAGTTGACCCAGTTGCCGCCCATGGAGACGGCGAACTGCATCTGCCCCGACGTGCTCATGATGCGAATGAGCCGCGGGAACATCGAGGTCCCGAAGATGCGGTTGAATTCGTCCTGGCTCTGCACCCGCGCCCACTGCGGCGACTGGTTCTGAAGCGACACCACGCCCCCCGCGACGCCCGCGACGGTGTACTCGTCCGCCGTGGCGTAGTTGCCAGTCATGCGGAGCGTGACGGGGTTGATGCTCGTGTTGTCGCCGGGCAGCACCGTGGGGTTCGGCGTGGTGCGCAGGATCTCCAGGCCCTGGTAGGCCGTCGTCGGGCGGGGACAGACTCGCGGGTCGGTCACGCTGTTGGGCGTCGACATGTAGCCCGCGCGCGAGAGGTCGGCGCGAATCTGCTCCATGGCGAAGCGCAGGCGAAGCTGCATCTCGGCCGTGCGCTGAGCCTGATTGAAGGTGTCGGTGGCCGTGCGCGACACCGCGTAGAGCGCCGAGACCACGATCGAGGTCAGCAGGATCGAGACGAGCAGCTCGACGAGGGTGTACCCCTTCTGTGCGCGGCTCATGAGTCGTGCCTCTGGATCGTCTGGCTGACGTAGATCGATCGGATGTTGGTCGTGTCGGTGCTGACGAGCGTGGTCGCGTTGCGGGCGCAGTCGGTGTACGTCGAGGGTCGCACCCCGCCCTGGCGGAACCACCAGACCCGGACCTCCGAGCGGATCAGCTGATTGGGAATCAGCGCGGTCAGGCGGACCTGCGTGCAGTAGTAGGCATTCGGGCTCGTCGTGGTGACGTCGTTGCCGAAGTAGTCGAAGGCCGCGGTCTCGAGCAGGCCGGAGACCGTCGAGGAGGGCGAGTCGGGGACGTACCAGTCGGTCGAGATGCTCGTGCCCAGCCTCGACAGGTACCAGGTCGCGGCGAGGTTGCTCACCGGGTTGGTCTGCGACGGTTGGGTCCACTGGTACGAGTCGCGGCGCAGCCGGTCTTGCCAGCGGCGCGCGAGGTTCGTCCCCATCGTGATCTCCTGCGCGCGCTGGTTCGCGTTCACCGCGGTGCTCTGCATCGCGATGATGCCCAGCAGGCCGGTGCCCAGCACCGCCATCGCGGCGAGGACCTCGACCATCGTGTAGCCCGCCTGCGCGGCCCGCGTGCGCCTCATGTCCGCATCCTCGGCATCCCCCCGAGCGGAATCAGGATCCGGCGCGTCGCCCCGCCGGTCGTCTGGAAGACGTTGATCTGGAACACGCCGCCCATGCCGAGCGAGCTCGTGTCGTTGCTCCAGACCTGGCTCGCCGCGACGATCGGCGTCATCGAGAAGAAGGCCGCGCCGAGCGGCGTGTAACAGATCTGCAGATAGGTCGTGGCCGACGGCAGCGCGATGGTGGCGCCGAGGTTGTCACGTCCGTACCGAGCGGCGGTGAGGTCGAGGTTCGCGACCCGCGCCGTGGGGTCGAGCGAGCCCATTCCGAACGAAGACAGGCGGCAGGACGGCGACGTTCCCTCGTAGGCGTCGAGCGTGATGGCGATCCCGCTCTGCGAGATCACCAGCGTCTGGGCGCGGCCGCGGTACATCGCCCGGCTCCTGACCTCGCGCGCGAGGTCGAGCACGGTGACGGCGGCCTGCTGCACCCGGCGCTCTCGCGACGCCTGCGCCATGCCCGGCAACGCCAGCGCCGTGACGACGCCGATGATGACCACGACGATCATCAACTCGAGGAGCGAGAACCCGTGCTGGTGGTCGCGTCGCGTCACGAAGTGCGCAGACTGCAACGGATGTGCCCCAACCCTCTCACGCTGGAAAAGACATGGGAAATCGCGCGCCAGTCGCCCCCCTTCGGAAGCACCTTGCGCGACCCCGCAATCATTGCAGACCCCACGGAGACCCCCCCACAAGGCCGCGGATGAAGGCCGGGGTGGGCCCATCGAAGGAGCCGGGAGGGCTAGCGCTTGCGGGTGCATCGAGGTCCACCGTATCACCCGACGACGATGAACCGTACTCCCCTCTTGCTGATCATCTCCGTGGCGGCCGCCTGCCGACGAGACCCGCCTCCTGCCCGGCCGAGCGCGCCGTCGGCCCCCGCCCCGACGGTGACGCCGCGGACGCCCCCGACGCAGCCCGGGGCTCCGCCCGCGGCGTCGGTCGATCCCCCTGCCAGCGCGGAGGCCTTCCGGGAGACCGGCCGTTTCCTCCCGCAAGGGGCGGCGGTCGCGGGGTGGCCGCAGTCGGGCGCCGTGCGCCTCGTCAACGGTCAGGAGCTCTTCCAACTCATCGACGGCGCGGGCGAGAAGTATCTCGCCTACGGCTTCCGCCAGCTCGCCCGCACCGACTATCGCAAGTCGGGATCCGAGCTCGTGGTGACTGCCGAGGTCTACGACATGGGATCAGCGCTGGGCTCCTTCGGTCAGTACTCGATGCTGCTCAGTGACTCGCGTGATCCCGCCTCGATGCAGGCGCGCGCGGTGGCGCAGGGCGGCGGCGGCTTTCTGGGCACCAGTCAGCTCGTGTTCTGGAAGGGCCAGTACCTCGTGCAGCTGAACCTCGCGGACGACTCCGGAGAGCAGGACGAGGCGGCGCTCGCCGCGACCGCCAGGGAGGTGTTGCCCGCGCTCGCCGCCCGCCTCGCGACCGCCCTCCCGGGCGAGTCCACACCCCCCGCCGAGGCCGCGATCCTGCCGACGGAGGGGCTGGTCTGGGGAGGCGCGACCTACCTGACCGACGGCGTCTTCGGCGTCGAGCACTCGGGGCCCGGTTGGGTCGGCCACTACGCGGGTCAGGGCGGAGCCCGATATCGAATCGCTGTCATGTTGCGGCCCGGCGCCGACGAGGCGAGGGCGCTGCTCCAGCGGCTGCGCGGTGCCGGCGCGACCGCGCTCACCGGCGTCGGCGACGAGGCCTTCTCCAGCGCGTCGATGGTCGCCGCTCGCCGGGGCGCCCGCGTCGTCGTCGTGGGTGCGCCCGCACCCGAGACGCTGACCTCGCTCCCGGCGGCGGCGCGCGTCGACCGGCTCCGGGCAGTGGTGGCCGCGCTGCCCTGACCGCACCCACGATCGGTCGGGGCTGCGCGCCGCGGAGGCACCCAACTGAGGCCAACGGGTTGCTGCGGGCGGTGCCGCGCGGGTAGATTGCCCGAATCCCATGAGTGCTGATCCCCGTCCCACGCGCCGAGAGCTGTTGATTCGCGGCGGCAAGGCGCTGGCCTTGCTCGGTGGCGCAGGGCTGTCGGCGCGGCTCGCCTTCGACCGCGGAGGATGGAACCTCGGGACCGCGACCGGGGTGCGCGAGGTGCGGGATTACCACCGGAGCGATCGCGGAGGGCCGAGCGACTTCGTCGTCGTCCGGGGCACCGCGAGCTCGGCGCCGACGCAGCTCGTCGAGCAGGCGCTCGCGGGTCTCGGTGGCATGGCGCGCTTCATTTCGCGCGGCGACATCGTCGTCGTGAAGCCGAACATCGGGTGGGACCGTACGCCGCTCCAGGCCGCGAACACCAACCCCGAGGTCGTCGCCACCGTCGTGCGGCTCGCGCTCGACGCCGGGGCCCGCAAGGTCATCGTGACCGACGCGAGCTGCAACGACCCGGGGCGCTGCTTCCAGCGCAGCGGCATCTGGGCGAAAGCGCATCGGGCCGGCGCGGAGGTCGTGCTCCCGGCGGAGCATCGTTTTCGTTCGATGCGCCTCGGCGGCGAGGTGCTCGACGAGTGGCCGGTCTATCGCACTCTCATCGAGGCCGACAAGGTCATCAATTGCCCGGTCGCGAAGCACCATAACCTCGCGAAATACACGGCCGCGATGAAGAACTGGTACGGCACGCTCGGCGGACGCCGCAATCGCCTGCACCAGTCGATCGACGTCTCCATCGCCGACCTCGCGACCTTCATGCGCCCCACGCTCACCGTGGTAGACGGCATTCGCGTGATGATGCGCAACGGGCCGCAGGGCGGCAACGTCGATGACACCCAACGGATGAACACCGTACTCGCCACCATCGACCAGGTCGCGGCCGACGCCTTCGGGTGCACCCTCATCGGACAACGGCCGGAGAACCTCCCCTACCTGCTGATGGGGGAGGAGCGGCACCTCGGCACGCGCAACTGGCAGACGCTGCGTCCGCGCGAGATCGCCGTGCTCGATGACGGCACCACCGAGCGCCGCGCGCTGTGGGTGCCGGAGGGCGAGGACCCCGCGAGCGTCGCCTTCGCGCTCAACCACGGCCGCAGCTCGCTGGTGATCGCGTGAGCGGCGCCGGCCTGCCGCTGCCGATTCCCTGGCTCGGGGTCGTCGGCGAGGTGCCGTCGCTCGATGGCTCGTCGGCGGCCCCCGCGCCCGTCGTCATCGCGAAGGACCTCGTCGCGCCGATGGCCGCGGCCGCGCCCACGGCGCCGACGGCACCCGCGGCCG
>JAQBQI010000048.1 GCA_028287085.1 Myxococcaceae bacterium | reverse complement strand
CGCGACCGCCGCCGGCGGGGGCGTCGCGGCGCTGCGCGGAGAGCACCCCGTGACGGCGATGCACCCGAAGGTCGTGCCCCAGACCACGCGCGGATTCATCGCGCGACGATCGCGCCGTAGGTCCGCGCGTGTCGACGGCAAACGAGGGTCCGCTGGAGCGGTGGTCCGACGCGTCGGGTGAGGTCCATTGGCAACGAGCGAGAGGGGCGGCGTCCGCTCCCTCGCTCGTTCTCCCACCTTCTCCGACCATTTCATCTGGCCCCTTGCGCTCCACTCTTCCCGACGGGGCTCGGCTTCATCCAACTGCCCTACAAGGAGGAGTGGGCGGAGTCGGCCACGCGCCTGAAGCGCCTTGACGAGGGCGGCCACGAGCAGGCGGTCGGTGAGCTCGGGGGCAGGGAGTTTCTCAAGCAGGTGAAGGCCGCGCACAAGGCCTACGGCGAGGCGCTCGACATCACTGCCTCCACCGACGCCGCACCCGACACCACCGGCGGAACCAGGCGCCCCCAGATCGACGCCTTCGCCAACGCACTCCGCGGCTATGTGCTCAAGGTTGCCTCGCACGCCGACGAGGACGACACCGCCTCGGGCGAGCTCGTGGCCAATCTGCTCAAGCCGTTGACGGAGTTCCGCGCGCGCTCGGCCGCGAGCGCCGAGGCGGCGACGCCCGCTCCCGACCCCGCGAAGCCCGGCTGATTGCGACCTCGGGGTGGTCGCGACCACCCCCGCCGCCAACGCGCGAGCGGCCACGGGGTGGTCGCGACCACCCGACGTCGCAACGCACTGACCATCGACCCGGTCGCGACCACCCCCTCGACGCAATGCACTGACGTCGACCTCCGGTCGCGACCACCCCCGAAGGCAACGCGTTGACCGGACGCCCGGTCGGGACCCCGGGAAATCCCGCTCGGCCGTGGGGCCGCGGGAAGGGCCGTACGGGCGAGGGCCGCCGAACGACGCTGGATCGACTCGACGACAGCACTGCGACGTGGTTCAGGCTCCGTGGGCGTCGTGGATGCTGGCACCACGACCGCGTCGAGGCAGTGGTGGGCAGTTCGATCGGCGGTTCGCGGCGGCGCCCACGGTCGCGCGACGACGACAGGAGCGTATCGATGTTCGCAGGAGACGGAGCGCGGTGGCGAGTGGCGTTGGCGAGCGCGTCGCTGTGGGGCTGCGCCGGGAGCGTCGTGAACGCGCCGGTCGACGCGGCGGTGTCCGACCTCGGCGCGATCGACGCGCCGGCCGTCGTGGATGCGATGGTCGTCGACACACCCGCCGCGGTGGATGCGCCGGTCGTCGACACGCCGCCCGCGGTAGATACGCCGGTCATCGACACGCCGTTGACCTGCGACGCGGGCACGACCCTCTGCGGCGCGACCTGCGCGGACACCACGACGGACGTCTCCCACTGCGGCGCCTGCAACCACGCCTGCGAGTCGAGCTGGTCGTGCGTGCTGGGGACCTGCGCGTGCGCCGCGGGCCAGCACCTCGTGGGCACCATCTGCGTGGCGGACGACGCGCCGCGACCCCTCGCGCCGATCTCCCTGGGCGACGTGACGCAGCGACGGCCGACCCTCCGCTGGGCGCTCCCGCCGGGCGTCGATGGCGCCGTCGTCGAGCTGTGCCGCGACCGCGCGTGCACCAGCATCATCGAGACGCTGCGGGTCACGGGTGAGAGCGCGCGACCGGCGGCCGACCTCCCGGCGCGGAGCACGGTGTTCTGGCGGATGCGTGGACGCGCGGGCAGCGTGGAGCGCAGCGGCGCGAGCCCGACGTGGATCTTCCACGTACCCGCCATGAGCGCGAGCACGGCGGTCGATACGAGCTTCAATCCCCACTTCGACATCAACGGCGACGGCTTCGATGACGTCGTCGTCGGGGCGAGAGAAGCCCGCCCTGGTCTGGACCATCGCGTGGGGACGGCGAGCGTGTTCTACGGGAGCGCGACGTGGACCCAGCCCCCGGCGGGCACCGCGCGCATGCCGGACCGCTTCTTCGAAGGCGGACCGACGGTCGAGTATTTCAACGAAAACTTCACGGTGGCGGGCGCGGGGGACGTCAACGGTGACGGCTACGCCGACCTGGTCCTCGGGAGGGCAACGGCCGACCCGGGCGGGCGCGCTTCCGCGGGTACCGCGAGCGTGTTCTATGGGAGCGCGACGTGGACCCGATCCGCGGCGGGCATCGCGCGCACGCCGGACCGACTCCTCGAAGGCGCAGCGGCGGGCGATCGCTTCGGCCACGCAGTGGCGGGCGCGGGGGACGTCAACGGCGACGGCTACGCCGACCTCGTCGTCGGAGCGTATTCCGCCGACCCGGGCGTGCCGTACCCTGCGGGCCGGGCGAGCGTCTTCTACGGAAGCGCGACGTGGTCCCAACCCGCGGCGGGCACCGCGCGCACCCCGGACCGCCTCCTCGAAGGCGCGGCGACCGACAACTCGTTCGGCTTCTCGGTGTCGGGCGCGGGGGACGTCAACGGCGACGGGTACGACGACCTCGCCGTCATGGCGTTTCACACCGTCCTTGAGCACAGCGCCACGGTCACGACGAGCGTGCATTACGGAAGTGCGACGTGGACCCAACCCGCGGCGGGCATCGCACGCATCGCGGACC